>CAMWVZ010000135.1 GCA_947177845.1 uncultured Bacteroidales bacterium
GATGCGCCGTGCGCGAACTGCGCGAGGAAACGGGGCTTTTTCTGAAGGATTACGGGCTGGTGCCGCAACCTTTCCGGCCTTACAGCGCCCCCGACCGCGACCCACGCGGACGCACCGTTTCCATGATTTATTATGCCGTCTGCGAAATGGAGGCCTTGCCCGAAGTCGAGGGCCTGGACGATGCCGCACAAGCCGCATGGTTCCCCATCGACAGCCTCCCGCCCTTAGCCTTCGACCACGCCACAATATGGCAGGACTTCCGCCAATCCCTTCTTCAAGAATAAAAAAAGGGCGATGTTTTTAACATCGCCCTTTCTGCTTATCGGAGTATTCAACCGACTACATCATATCATCGGGAATATCCAAAGGCACATTCCCCGGAGTGGGGTTGTTGTTCTCTGTGTTTTCCCCGCTGTGATTGCGCAACTGCGGCGCACTCAACTTGGTGTACGGACGTTCCATGCGGTCGCCTCTGTCGTAGCGGTCTCCGCGGTCGTAGCCGCGATGTTCTCCGTAACCTCCCCTGCGGTCGTCACGATGCTCGAAGCCGCGACGTTCGCCACGGGGTTCGCGCGGTTCGCGGTGCGGTTCCACATAACCTTCGGGCTTGGGCTCCAATACACGGCGGCTCAGACGAAGCTTGCCCGTGCGGGCGTCCACTTCAATCAGTTTCACCGTAAGCCTGTCGCCTTCCTTCAACACATCTTCCACCTTATCCACACGGTTCCAACTTATTTCCGAAATATGCAGCAAACCGTCCTTGCCGGGCAGAATTTCCACGAACGCACCGAAAGGTTGCAACGACTTCACCACGCCTTCGTAAACCTCGCCCACTTCGGGAACGGTGGTCAGCGCACGGATACGCGACAAAGCCTTGTCCATGCTTTCCTTGTTGTTGCCGGCGATATCCACGATGCCGAATTCGCCCACCTCTTCAATCGAGATGTCGCAACCGGTTTCGCGTTGCATTTCCTGAATAACCTTGCCTCCCGTGCCGATAACCGCACCGATGAATTCGCGCGGAATACGGATTTGAACGATGCGGGGAGCGTGAGGCTTGTAGTCGGCGCGCGGTTGCGGCAACACCTCCAACATCTTGCCGAGGATATGCGCACGGCCGCGGTGTGCCTGCGCCAACGCCTTGCCGAGAATTTCATACGAAAGACCGTCGATCTTGATGTCCATTTGGCAAGCGGTGATACCGTCGGGCGTTCCGCATACCTTGAAGTCCATGTCTCCCAAGTGGTCTTCGTCGCCCAAAATATCGGAGAGAACGGCGTAGTTGCCCGTCTTGGGGTCGGTAATCAAGCCCATGGCGATACCGCTCACGGGTTTGGTGATTTTCACACCCGCATCCATCAACGACAGACAGCCCGCACATACGGTGGCCATAGACGAGGAACCGTTCGATTCCAGAATATCGGAAACCACACGGATTGTGTAGGGATTTGCCTCACCCGTAGGCAACACCTGCTTCAAGGCACGCATAGCCAAATTGCCGTGACCGATTTCGCGACGGCCCGTACCTCTCACCGGCTTCACTTCGCCCGTAGCGAAAGGCGGGAAATTGTAGTGCAGGAGGAAGTTGTTCTTGCCTTCCACCACCGCACCGTCGATAGTCTGCTCATCCAGCTTCGAGCCCAACGTACAGGTGCTCAACGACTGGGTTTCTCCACGGGTAAAGATAGCCGAACCGTGGGGGCCGGGCAGAACGTCCACCTCGCACCAGATAGGACGTACATCCTCCAAACCGCGGCCGTCCAGACGGATACGTTCTTTCAGAATCATATCGCGTACCGCATCGCGGTGCACATCGTGGAAATAGCGGTCTATCATGAATTCCTTGCCTGCCAGCGTCTCTTCGGTGAAGTTCTCCGCGATAAAGGCTTTCTTGATTTCGTCAATCTTCTTGGCGCGGAGCTTCTTGTCGGCCACACACTCGCGTGCGCAGTCGTAGCATTTCTGATAGCATTTTTCACGAACCAAGGTCTTGAGAGCCTCATCGTTCACTTCGTGGCAATATTCACGCTTGGGTTTGCCCACTTCCTTGGCCAAATCCATTTGCACCTGACACTGCACCTTGATAGCTTCGTGCGCCACCTTCAAGGCTTCGATCATCACCTCTTCGCTCACTTCCTTCATCTCGCCTTCCACCATCGAAATATCGTTGATCGTGGCGCCCACCATCAATTCCAAATCGGATTCCTGCATCTGCTGAACGGTGGGATTGATGAGGAACTGGCCGTGAACACGGGCCACACGGACTTCCGAGATAGGTCCGTTGAAAGGAATGTCCGAAACGGTCAAGGCCGTGGAAGCGGCCAAGGCGGCGAAAGCATCGGGCAGATTGTTGCGGTCGCCCGAAATAAGGTAAACCAACACTTGGGTGTCGGCGTGATAGTTGTCGGGGAACAAAGGACGCAAGGCGCGGTCAATCAGACGCGAAATCAAAATCTCGTATTCCGAGAGACGCGCTTCGCGCTTGAAAAAACCGCCGGGGAAACGCCCCACGGCTGCATACTTTTCTTGATAGTCTACCGTAAGGGGCATGAAATCTACATTTTCACCCACTTCGGTCTTGCTGCACACGGTGGCCAAAATAGCCGTGTTGCCACACCGAATCAAAGCCGAACCGTCGGCTTGCTTGGCCAATTTTCCTGTTTCGATTGTCACCTCCCTACCATCGGGCAGGTTGAACGTTTTTTTTGTTCCTAATTCCATAACTTTAAATATCTTGCCCCGTTTAAGCGAATCCCTCGCGGGAGTTGCCGGAGCCGTTTGTTTTTTTCGTTTTGTCGCTGATAGAGTAGAAACGACAAAAGGCAATTACCGTAAAGAATAATTGCCTCTTGTTCTATACGAGCCACAAGCCCGATACTATTTACGAAGACCTAACTTCTGAACAATGGCACGATAACGCTCTATGTCCACTTCCTTGAGGTAGTCGAGCATACGACGGCGTTTGCCTACCAAAGTTACCAACGAACGTTGGGTAAAGCGGTCGTTCCTGTTGTTTCTTACATGTTCGGAAAGGTGAATGATTCTTTCCGTAAACAAGGCAATCTGCCCTTCGGCACTGCCGGTGTTGCTTTCCGAACCGCCGTAGGTCTTGAAAAGTTCTTTTTTTCTAGCTGTTGTCAAATACATATCTAAAACGCTTTCTTTTGCTTTCGCTATGTTTTCTTTAACATCTGCCGACCTTGTGCCGACAGCTCCCTTCCTTTTCGGGTGGGCGCAAAGGTACATAAATTTTTCGATATGAAAAGGACTTTGTTGAAAAATCGTTTTTCTTCTTTCAAAAAGATAGGAGGTGAAGGGTTTTCGGCGTATTCTCCGAGAAATAAAAAACGCCGTAGAGGTTATCTACGGCGTTGATTATGATAATTCTGTCGTGGAGAATAACGGATTCGAACCGTTGACCCCCTGCTTGCAAAGCAGGTGCTCTAGCCAACTGAGCTAATCCCCCGATAGGTGAGAGCAGACAAAAACTCGTTTTTG
>CAMWVZ010000136.1 GCA_947177845.1 uncultured Bacteroidales bacterium
TTGGTGATGTTGCGGCGCTCGGGAGCGAAAGCCGCCGAAGCGTTCAATTTCAAATCGGTGCCGTATTTGCCACCCAAAGCCGTACCGCGTTTGATTTTATATTGGAAATCGGCTTGAAAGGCCACTTCACCCAACGATTGACAGGCATAGGGATACATCGAAGCCAAGCTATATGTGTGCTGACGGGTCAAAGCCGGCATATAGTTGATGAAGCCGTAGTTACCCATTTCCTGACGGTCGTCGCGGAAACTCATGTTGTCCACACTCTTGGCCTGCAACAAAAAGCCGAAACCGCGCATCGAATAGCCGAGATTAAGCAACAAAGCCTGTCCCGGCTTGTAGATATAGCCGTTTTCGGCCGAGGGGTCGTTGGCTTTGTAGACATATTCACCGTCGAAGCTTATGCCGTGACTTTCCACACCCAAACGAACCGCACCCGAAGCCACATTCTTGGGAAGATTGAGTTGTTTGAGGCTCAATTCGGAAAGACCTGTTTCGGGATTAACCGTTTCGTCCAAGACCCTGAAATTCTCTGCATCCTGATATTTCGACACAAAACTACCTCCCAAGGTGATGCGCGTGTTCCAATCCCGCATGGGCTTGATGAACTCGTTGAAAGCCAAATCCAAGTCCAAGCCGCGAATTAACCCTATATGTTCCCAAAAATGCCGCTGCGTTCCCACCAAACCCTTGATAGTGATACCGGCCGTAGGCGTGATAATGGCCCTCGCGCCCGTAATGGCGTTGTCGATGCCGAGGTTCCAATCTTGATAGGCTCTCAACACCATGCCCGAACCGAACTGTTCGTAGAAACTACCGGCAGTGAAGTCGACGATGTCGCCGCTGAAACGGGCGAAATAATAGGGCACGCCCCAGCCGTCCAAACGGGCATCGTAGCCCAGCATAGGCTTGAAATAGCCCTCGAAACGCGCACCCAACGAAAACTTGCCGTTGGTATATTGCAGATAGGCGAAACTGTTGCTGCGGAACTGTTCGGGAACTTCGGGCGAACCGATAGCCGAGTCTTTAAAATACATTTGGGCATCCAACTGCACATTGCCCGAAAGCACACCCCGAGACATCACCTCCTCAAACTTGCTCTGTTGGGCGAATGCAGGAAAGAACGCCGACAGGACAGCCGCCGCTCCCGCTACCGAAAGCAGTCTTTTTATCTTCATTGCTCTCAAAAATCTATTCTATTGTTCGGCTTTGCGCGCCGTACGCTGTTGCTTACGCTCTTTGGCACCCCAAATAGCGTTGTATAACGTTCACTGACCGGTGATTTTCTCGCCGGCGTTGAGTTTGCGCACCACTTCGATAAGCTCTTCCTCGCTGCCGTCGCTATAACCGTTGTGCTGGAAAACCACATTGCCCTCGCCGTCCAAAACGAATACGTGCGGAGGATTGGCCACGTTCATGGCGCGTTTGAAATCGCCGTTCACGTCTAAATATACGTCGAAATCCCAAGCGCGGGCATTGGCCATGGTCTTCACGCTGGCCGAAGAACGCGAATCGTCGATAGAAACGGCAAACATCTTCACGCCCGTTTCATCCACCCAATCGAGATACTTGTCGCTGATAGCGGCCATTTCCTTGAGGCAAGGCTTGCACCAGGTAGCCCAAAAATTGATAATCATAGGCTTGCCGTCGTTGGTGAAATCGGCGGTATTGACCTGTTTACCGTTCAGGTCCTGTACCTTCACCGAAGGAATCTGTTGGGCGAAAGCGAGCGATGCCGTCATGAGCAGACTCGCGAGAATGGCTATTTTTTTCATTGTTTTATGTTTTTCAAAGTGGGTAAAGTTACTAAACAATATCGTATCCGCAAAAACGGGCCTCACGCCCCACCTCCGACAAACTGTGCTTGACTTTGGGTTTCAGCCCCACGAATTTCACCGCCTCTATATCGTTGCTGTAAACCCACGCCCGAGCCCCCGTATATTCCCGCTTGAGCACATTGCCGATTTGCGTGCAGAAATCCTCGGCCTCGAAAGTCTGCATCTCGCCGAAGAAAGGCATCCGCACCACCGCCGTCCAATCTTTCGCATCTTCCACAAAATCAGGCTTTCCACCTTTCACAAAATCGAAAACCTCCAGATTGACATCGTGGTGCATACGCACCCTCTTCAAGAAATTCTCCACTTTCTCCACCTCGCCCCTGTCGGCGTTGAAGGCATAAATCTCGCCCTCGGGGTCGTGCATCTCTTCGTTGGCCTTGCGCTTCACCTCTTTCCACAGATTGGCATCGTAGTCGTTCCAATACTGAAACGAATAGCCCTTGCGGAAATAGCCCGCCGGCATGGCACAAGCCTGCATGGCCGCCTCCATAGCCAACAAACCGTCGCCGCACATAGGCAACAGCAGGTTTTCGCCGGGTTTCCAATCGCTCATCTTGAGCAAAGCCGAAGCCAATACCTCGTTGAAAGCATCGGTGTTGGGCTTGCGGTAGCCCCGGTTGTGCAACGACAGACCCGACGCATCGAGCAACACCTCGCAGTGGTTCTGCCGCATGAATATCTCTATTCGAATGGTATAGTATTCGTTATCTACATCAGGACGACGACCGAGCACACGGCGGAAACGATCCACCACCGCGTCCTTCACCCTTTGAGCCACAAAGCGCGAATTGGTAAAGACAGAATCTATGCAGTTGGCGGTGAGGGTCATAAGCGCGTCCACGGGAAAAATCTTCTCCCAAGCCACGCCCACCACCTCGTCGTAGAGGTCGTCTTGCGTCTTTATATCGAAAGACTTAATGGTTTTTAAAATACGCAAAGCCGTGCGGCACTGGTAGTTGATGCTGTACAGAACCCGCTGCGTAGCCTCGAACAACACGGCCCTGTTGCCCGTCTCCTTCACTTCGGTGGCGCCCAATTCCTTGAGTTCCTTTGCCAAAACAGGCTCCAAGCCCTGCAATGTCTTCGCTATGTAGGTCGCCATTACTTATCGCAATTAACTTTGTTTTCCTTCGCCTTCTTCAAAAAAGGATCGGAAAGCACCAAAAACCTCTCGTGACGGGCGGTGCCCACCGTCGAAAGCGCGTCGCACACCTCGATGTCGAACACGTATTTGCGTCCCTCCACCGCCACCAGCGCGGCCTGACAATACAGTTTCATGCCCGTCAGATTGGCTTTGAGGTGTTTCACGTCTATGGAAATGCCCACCGTGGTTTCGCCCTCCTGCAAATAGGGTTCGAGCAACTTGCAGGCGGTGTTTTCCATAAAAGCCACCATAGCGGGAGTGGCGTAAACGGGAAGCGAGCCGGACCCGTGCGCCGTGGCCAGGTCCTGCCCGCTTATCATGGTTTCGGCCGAAAATCCGACCCCTTCTTTGATTGTCTTCATCTGTCTATTTAAGCACGCCCAATTCTTTGCCTACCTTGGTGAAGGCCTGAATGCACTTGTCGAGGTGCGCCCTTTCGTGTCCGGCCGAAAGCTGAACGCGGATAC
>CAMWVZ010000137.1 GCA_947177845.1 uncultured Bacteroidales bacterium
CCCAAATCCTTCTTGCGGGTGAAGCGGAGGGCTTTGAGAAGCAGACGCGGCAGGGGTTTTTCGGGATTAAAGCGTTGCAGATTAATGAACAATCCCAATTTTTTGGCCACGGGCACGCGCAGGGTCTCCACATATTCTATAAGTGTGCCCGAAGGGTCTTCGTTATAGGCGAAATGCCCCGCCGCGTCTCCCATGCCGAAATGCGGGTTCTGCCGCATGCTGTCGACGGTGAAGGGATAGCCGAGGGCCTCTGCGGAATCGCGCAAAGCATTCATATTGTGAATGTCGTAGCAAATCTGAATGAAGCCGAGTTCGCCCCAATAGCGGTTTTCGAAAATCTTGCGGGCGGGTTCGGGGCGGTCGAGGGCTTGGATGAGCTCGATTTCGGAGGGGCCCAGAAGCGGGGCGAAACCGGCTTTGGGGGGAACGCTCTGCCCCAAAAGCATGCGGCGGAAGCGGCATCCGGCCACACCCTGCCGCTCGAGGTCTTCGAAAATCTCGGTCTTCTCGCCGTGAATTTTGTCGTAGCCCAACATCTTATTATAAAAGGTGTGGGCGGCGTCGAGGTCTGCCGCTCCTACTACCGCACCATACACGCCGCCCACGAGACGTCCGTCGTTCTGAAACCAAGCGGCGGGGTCGTTGACCTGCACCATTTGAAAGAGATTGCCGTCGGGGTCGGAAACATAGAAATAGTCGCGGTTGAGGAAGTCTTTGTAGACGGGGCTCACCTGCGCACCTTTTTCCATATAGAGCTTATGGGTTTTGACCGCATCGCGGCACTTGATCTTGCAGGCGTAGACGCCGTAGTCGCCGGGAAGTATCTTGAATTCGGCGGCACGGGGCTCGAAATCACGGTGTTGCCAAATCTCAAAACCACCGCCCCCATTCAGGTTGAGCGCCAAAACCGCCCGACGGTTGCGGGGTTTGCCGCCCGTGTAGGGAAGCATATACTCGGCGGGGGCCTTCTCGTCGAAGATAATGGCGTCGACACCGAAAAATTCATTGTACCAGCGCCAGGCCGCAGCCACGTCACGCACTCCGATTCCTACTTGCTGAATACCCGATAGACTGAATGTATCTTTCATAATAAATTAATTTTTCAATTAGGCTTCACCTTGCTCACCAAGGCATAATATAAGGCGGGGATATAGCGACGGAAATAGACCATCAACACATCCTTGCGACACACATACATTTCTTTTTTGCCACGCTTCACGCCTTTCATGATACGCCGCGCACATTCTTCGGGCGTGATGCCGTTGGCCTGCGCATGGTCCATGACGCCGTATTCTTCTCCGTCGGCCTTGAGCGCGTGCAGGGAAACCTGCGTGAGAATGCGCCCCGGACACACCACGGTGACACGGATGTTCGAGGCTTTGTTTTCGGCGCGCAAGGTTTCGTAGAAGCCGTGAATGGCGTGCTTGGCCGCCGAATAGGCCGAGCGTTGCGGAAATCCGAACACGCCCACGATGCTGCTTATCACCACGAACTGACCTTTCTTACGCGCCAGCATGGAGGGCAACACGGCCTTGGCGAGCTGCACGCCGCTGAAATAGTCCACCTGCATGATTTTGCGGTCGATGTCGAGGGGCGTTTCGGCCACCAAAGACCGTTGGCTGATGCCGCCGTTGTTCACCAGCACGTCTACATAGCCGAATTTGCCGAGCACCGTTTCGGCGGCCTGCTGCAAGGAGGCAGGGTCGTTCAAGTCTAAGGTAACGATGTGACAGTTTTCGGGATATGCGCATTGTTCCCGCACTTTTTCCAAGGCTTCGCGTTTGCGCGAGGAAAGAATCACGGTGGCTCCCTCCTTCGAATAGGCCTTCGCCAAAGCCTCCCCTATGCCCGAGGACGCACCTGTAATCCATACTATTTTCATATCACTCCTCCTCTTCTTTTTTCCAGATTTCCGCCTGCCGCAACAAAATCTTCCTGTCGTTGGGCAAGCGCTCGTTCAACACCTCGTTGAGCAAGCGTTTGAGACAGCGTCCGATACCTGCTTCCCGATAGCCGAGCTTCATCACGTCGCGACCGTTCACCGCCAGCGTCTGCAACGAATAGCAGGTGTTTTCCTGCGTCATCACCTCCTCGAAAGCCAATTCGAGAGAATGGATATATTCTTCGCGGCTCGGCCAATAGTAGGGGTTCTGCCCCGCTGAATCACAACGTTTTATAACGAGCAAGCGTTTGAATTGTTCCAAGCCGATGCGGTTGATCCAATTGCGCAGACTGCGGGTATTGCCTTCCACGCGGGCATCGTGCACCTCCACCAACGCGCTGATTTCATGGGTCATATTCTTCTCCAAACGCAGACGCTCGGCCACTTGGCGGGCAATTTGACAGCTCACAATGGCATGGCCGTAGAAATGCCCCACCCCTCGGTCGTCCACATTGAAGACGTGGGGTTTGCCTGTATCGTGGAAAAGTATGGCGAATTTGAGCACGCGGTCTTTTACCTTGCAGGCTTCCATAACTTTAAGGGTATGCTCCCACACGTCGTAGACGTGGTTGTGGTTGCGTTGGTCGAAGCCTACCATGGGGCGCAGTTCGGGCATGATGTAGCAGAACACGTCCACATACTCGCGCAGAAGCGTGGCGATGCGCACGCCCGAGGCATCCATGAAGCGCAGAAGTTCGCCCGTGATACGCTCCACCGCCACCTTGCCCACCGAGGCATACATACGGTGTATGGTCTCGCCCAAGTCGTAGTGTATGGCGAAGCCGAAGTCGGCGGCGAAACGCAGGGCGCGCAGAATACGCAGGGGGTCTTCGCGGAGGCGGTCTTCGGCCAGACCGGGGCAGCGCAAGATGCCGTCCTCGATGTCCTGCCGGCCGCCGTAGGGGTCGATGAAACCTTCCTGCGGGCTGTAGGCGATGGCGTTTATCGTGAAGTCGCGCAGGCCCAAGTCTTCGTAGAGGGGGCTGTCGGCGCGGGGGTCGTCGTAGGGAATGTGCGGCATGGGGCGGAAGCGTCCGCGGGGGTTGGAAATCTGTGCCAACGAAGCGAGGCTTTCCGCGCGCAAATCCGAAAAGTCGGCAAGGGGATTGACGGTATTTTCGAGGGAAAGGCGGTCGGACGAAAGGCCGTTGAACAGGGGGCGTTCGGAAAGAAGCACCTCGTAGGGTTCGCTGCGGCGTTCCTTCGGCTGCGGGTTGAGGAAATCGGCTTTCTTTCGGAAAACGGTGATTTCGTAGGGCGTGCGTTTGTCGAGCACCGTCACCGTGCCGAAGTTCATGCCGGTGGGGGCGATGCCGTAGCCTTTTTCCTTGAAGATTTCGACGATACGTTCCACGGGAGCCGCCGTGCAGATATCCCAATCGTGGGGTTGCAGGCCGCGCAGGTAATCGCGCACCGAGCCTCCCACCACGTATGCGGGATAGCCTTCCTCGTGCAAAATGCGTATGATTCGCGTTACCGCCGTCGGCAAAACCCATTCCATAG
>CAMWVZ010000138.1 GCA_947177845.1 uncultured Bacteroidales bacterium
ATAAGCGCTTCGGATTTGGAGGCTTGTCAGATGCTTTCCCCTGTTTCGGTGACCGCCGAAGAGGTTTCGCAACAGGTGCAGTGCTATGTGCGCAATGTGGGGGCGGCCGCGGCGACAGGAATCAAAGCCTACTACCAGGTGGACAACGGAAGGGTGGTGGAACAGACGCTCGAAGGGACGCTTGCTCCGCAAGAGACCCGTTTGCATACTTTCTCTATTCCCGTCAGGCTTCAGGCGGGCGTTCATAAAATAAAATATTGGTTCAAGGATATCAACGACATAAATCCGCAAAACGACACCTCTATCACGTATACGGTGAAGGTGTCTTCCAACTCTTTTTCGAATTTCGATTTTATAGAAGAGAGTCAGACCTATGGATGGCATGCCTACAGCGACACCACCGAAAGAAATCCGCTTTGGAGCTTCTCCTCGCAGTCTCCTTTCCGTCCGCAAGCCAAAACGAGCGGCGAGGTAGCGGCCACTCACGACGATTACTTGGTTTCGCCTTGGTTCGAATTGAAGAAAGGACAGATTTATCAGGTGGATTTGACGCTCGAAACGCTTCTGAGCAATACGGAGACACTGGGGCAGAAATTGTTTTCGGTTTGGTTGGCGAACAGCAACCGCAGGGATGATATCTTGAAACAAAAGAAATTGATTTGGGATGCCGGCGTTTTGCGTCGTAAGGGCGAACGCACCATGACGTTCTTTTTTGAGGCGGAGAAAGATACCGTCGCCTATGTGGTTTTCCGCAGCAACGGACCCGCTTCCGACGGTTCCATCCGCATCAACCACTTCAGCCTGAAACAACCCCGCATCAACAAAATGAATCTATCCTACGATTTTGAACCTTATTTTTCGTCCGACCCTATCAGCCAGGCCAAGGAATACATGACCTTTGTCGATCAGGATTGGAATGCCTTGGTGAAAGTCAAGACCGTAAATGGTAGTGAGGTGGCGTACGAAGTGGAGCCTACGGTAACTTCCGGTTGGGAAGTTAAGGAAGAAAGCCTTGGGCATTCGGCCTATGCGAAAGGCATACAAGGTACGGCCAACGATTGGCTCATCTTCTATCCCATGGAATTGAAAACCGGCAAGACCTACTATCTGCATTTTCGGTCGAAGAAACAGGGTACGCAGGTGAGTGATGCCGATGGACAATGTGCGTTGGAGGTGTATTTGCAGAATACATATCCCCTCTATGAGCAGCCTTATGCCGAACAGCAAGGTTGGAAAAAACAAGTGGAGGTAAAGGGTATCAGCGCGACCTTGCATAGCTATGAAATCACCGTGCCGGAAGATGGTCTTTATTTCCTTTCCTTTCGGAATGTTACCTATACGGCTCCCAAGATAGACACACCTCAAGTCTACGACAATTCGGTCTATCTGGATGACGTGATGTTCGCCGAACAGAACTTCACTTCCGTGCAGGCGCTCGAGGCGCAGATTCCCTACGAGGCCCGTTTGGGGCATAGGGTAGATATAACCTTGATGGTGAAGAATTTTTCGCCAAATATCATTGCGAAAGACAAGGTTTCTTATTGTTACAGAATAGACGGACACGAAGTGGTAAGACAGCACCCTGAATCCGATATAATCAGTATGGCTCACGAAAACTATGTATTCAGGAATGTGAATTTTTCCGAAGATGGAGACCATATTGTCGCCTTTTGGGTGGAAACCGCGGGCTCGAACGATATTCCCGATACGGTGAAGGTGGAAGTGAAGCGTATCTACCCCAAGAACCTTCCCTATGAAGATGAATTCACAGCCTCTTCGTTGGATGAATGGCAATTCTATCCCTCTTCGCTCAATTCGTGGATTCTTTCCACCGAATCTTCGGCCGTATATTCGGGCACGCATTGTATGTCTTTCCGCCCGGGCACGAACCGCACGATAGGCTATTTGGTCAGCCCCATTCTCAAAGTTGAGAAGGACGTTCCCTACCGCATCGCTTTCCGATACAAACGCGAACACGTCTCCGAAAAAACAGACAGTGTGCGTCTTTATTATGCCTACAATCGCTTCGATTTGGAAGGTTTTAAATCTATGGGAAAAGCGTTTGTGGTCGATAGCGCCGACTATGTGCTGTGCACGGCATATATGAGATTCCCCAACAACGGTGATGCTTATGTGGCTATGGGCGTGGATTGCGCCATAGGTTCGCCGGTGCTTTTCATCGATGATTTTTCGATAGCCGACAGTGCTTTCGCACACAGCACGCAGATGATATTGAGCGATTTGAGAATGCCGCAGGGTATGTCTTTCTGCGATACGGCTTCCAAGGGTGCGGTGGAATTCTATGTCAAGAACTACAGTTTCCTTGATGTGGAAAACATGAAATTGCACTATGAGGATGCCACACCCGGACAAAAGGAACTGAATTTGGGAAAGATTGTCCGTTACGACAGTGTGAAGGTGCGTATTCCCATGGGGCATCGCCAGGAGGGTGAATACGCGTTTAAGGTTTGGAGTGTGATGCCTTATGAAATTGACAGAATCAACGATACGCTTTCTGGAACATTCAGTGTTTCGGGTGCGAGAAGTTTCCCGTTCTCCGAAGATTTCGAAGGTATCGTGAAAGGCACGGGTGCGGTGGATGTGAATGATGACGGTATGGTATGGCGGATTCTGGAATCCGAAGAACAGGCCCGCACGGGTTCGCAATGCCTCAATTATCCTCATAAAAACGCCTTGTCGGGTGCGGTATTCTTTACCGACGGTTTCCTGGCCGACCAGACGGGACGTTTCAAGATTACATTCTATATGAAAGCCGATGTGGAAGGCCACGACGGGGTGGGTGTGCGTGTGATGGAATATTCCGCGCAGGGCGGCTTCGCCTCGTCGGTCTATATCGATACGCTCTATGCAGGAACGGAATATGAGCAATACAACGTGCCTTTCCATGTTCAAAAGGGCAGGACATATGCCATATCCTTTGAATATGTGGCTTTGCGCGCTTCCACCGAAGAAGGACAGGCTTTCTTTATCGACGACCTCACCACGGGCGATATCACCGTTCCCGTGCGTCCGCAATCGCTTGCGGTGAAGGACACCGGTTTCTTTGCCGCCACCTTTACCTGTCAAAGTATGGCCGACCGCAATGTGCTGCGGGTATATTCCGCCGACGGAAAATTCAACCGTCTGTATGAATGGAAGAAGACACAGCAGCAATTTGAGGTGAAGGGCTTGGCTCCCAAAACCGAATACAGGGCGCAGATGCGCGGGCTCAACGAGGTGAACGATTCGAGCGCGTGGTCGGCGCAGGTGCGTTTCGTTACGCGCGACACATCTACGACAGTGATAGACACGACCGCTAACGAAAGATTGCAGGCGGGAAGCTGCATCAAGGTTTCGCCCAACCCTGCTTCCGACCGTGTTCAAGTGGAGGTTTCCCTCGGGGCGGGCCAGTGGAGCCTGTGCAACGCGGGCGGAAAAACGGTTC
>CAMWVZ010000139.1 GCA_947177845.1 uncultured Bacteroidales bacterium
CAAGAGCAGTCCAACTATACCGCCCAAAATATCCAAGTTTTGGAGGGTTTGGAAGCGGTGCGCAAGCGTCCCGCCATGTATATCGGCGACGTAAACGTGCGGGGTCTGCACCATTTGGTGTATGAAGTGGTCGACAACTCCATCGACGAGGCTTTGGCGGGCTACTGCACCCATGTGGAGGTTACCATTCACGAGGACAATTCCATTTCGGTACGCGACAATGGCCGCGGTATCCCCACCGATATGCACCCCAAGGAAAAACGCAGCGCGTTGGAGGTGGTGATGACGGTGTTGCACGCCGGCGGTAAGTTCGATAAAGGCACCTATAAGGTTTCGGGCGGTCTGCACGGCGTGGGCGTTTCTTGCGTCAACGCCCTTTCCACCCACCTGCAGGTGGACGTTTTCCGCGGCGGCAAGCATTTCGTGCAGGAATACGAGAAGGGCAAGCCTCTCTATGCGGTAAAGGAAACCGGCACTTCCACCGAGGAAGAACGCGGTACGTTGGTGACTTTCAAGCCCGACGGCGAGATTTTCTCCGTTACCGAATACAATTACGACATTCTTTCGGCCCGTCTGCGCGAACTGGCGTTCCTGAACAAGGGGCTGCGCCTGAGCCTCACCGACCGCAGGCAAAAGAACGAAGACGGCAGCTTCAAGAACGAGAGTTTCTATTCGGCGGAAGGCCTCAAGGATTTCATCACCTACCTCGACGCCAACCGCACCGTATTGATGGAGGAGCCTATCTATATCGAGGGCGAGAAGAACGGCATTCCCGTGGAACTCTCCATGGAATACAACGACGGTTTTTCGGAAAACCTGCATTCCTACGTCAACAACATCAATACGATAGAAGGCGGTACGCACCTCACGGGTTTCCGTCTGGGGCTCACCAAGACCTTGGGCGATTACGCCCGCAAGTCGGGTATGCTCGACAAACTCGACAAGCAGAAGATTGAAATCAAGGGCGACGACTTCCGCGAAGGGCTCACGGCCGTGATTTCGGTGAAGGTGTCCGAACCGCAGTTCGAGGGACAGACCAAGACCAAGTTGGGAAACAGCGAGGTTTCGGCTGTGGTGTCGCAGTTGGTGGGCGAAAAGTTGGCCTACTTCCTCGAAGAACACCCCAAGGAAGCCAAGATGATTGTGGAGAAGGTGGTGTTGGCCGCCACGGCGCGTCACGCCGCCCGCAGGGCCCGCGAACTTGTGCAGAGGAAGAGTGTTTTTTCGGGCGGCGGACTGCCCGGCAAACTTTCGGACTGCTCGGAAAAAGACCCCGCCCGTTGCGAGCTTTTCCTCGTGGAGGGTGATTCGGCCGGTGGAACCGCCAAACAGGGGCGCGACCACAAGACGCAGGCTATCCTGCCGTTGCGAGGCAAAATCCTCAATGTGGAGAAAGCCATGCAGCACCGGGTTCTCGAGAGCGAGGAAATCAAGAATATCTATACCGCCTTGGGCGTTTCTATCGGCACGAGCGAGGACAGCAAGGCGCTGAACATGGAGAAGCTCCGCTATCACAAGGTTATCATCATGACCGATGCCGATGTGGACGGAAGCCATATCACGACGCTGATTCTCACGTTCTTCTTCCGCCATATGCGCGAGTTGATAGACAACGGCTACGTGTATATCGCCACTCCGCCTCTGTTTATGGTGAAACGCGGCAAGGACGAGCGTTACTGCTGGACCGAGGAAGAGCGCGTGGCTTTGGTGAACGAGTTGAGCGAGGGCGGCAAGTATAAGAATGTGACGGTGCAGCGTTATAAAGGTTTGGGTGAAATGAACGATGTGCAGTTGTGGCACACCACCATGGATCCCGAGTTCCGCACCTTGCGGAAGGTGACCATAGAGAACGCTTCCGAAGCCGACCGCGTGTTCTCGATGCTTATGGGCGACGATGTGGAACCCCGCCGTCAGTTTATTGAGGAAAACGCCCGCTATGCCAATGTGGATGCGTAGTCCTGCGCAGGTGGGAAACAAAAAACCTCGGAACGAATGTTCCGAGGTTTTTTTTATGTCTGCCGGTTCGCTGGTTGTGTCTTGCCGTTGCGCACGGCGTGCGCCGCGCCGGAGATTAGTAGCATTTTTTTTGCGTGACCGGATAAAAATGATTCAGGTCGACGGGACGGATGTTGTTGGGGTTGGAGAGACTGTCGCTGACGGACAGAATCATGAACTTGTCGTTCAACTTATACGTGGCGTTGCGTTGAAATTTTCCGAAAGCATATTCCGTGTTGCTGCTGTCGGCCTCGATGCTGAACGTGGAGTCTGTGTAGTATTTGCTGTCGAAATCGAGCAGGTGACGGGCATCGTCCACACGATACCGGCCCAATACATATTCCGTATAGACGAAAGTGCTGTCCTTCATACCGCTCAGATGCGAACTCAACGATCTCTTGTGCGTGGATTTGATGAAGAGGCGGAACTCTCCTTCTTTGGACGGATTGCCGAGCGAATCGGAAACGAGACCGGGGCAGTCCAACTCGAGGCGGTGCTGGGAGAAAGAGGCCATATTGGTGTCGTAGACGGCATAGTGCTTTTCTTCCCATGTGCCGTAGAGCGTGAGGTCGTCGGGGGTGCGTTTGCAGGAGGAAAACAAGGCCGCCACGCCGGCAAAGGCGCACGAGGCGAGGAGTATTTTTCCGAAAATCTTTTTCATAATGGCTGAATTAAGCACGCAAAGATAGTTTTAAGCCGAGAAAAAAACAATAATTCATTACCTTTGTTTCAACCGATATAAAAATGAAGATATTGATTTTAGGAAGCGGAGGCAGGGAAGCGGCCTTGGCTTGGAAGTTGGCCGCGAGCCCGCGTGCGGAGCGTGTGTATGTGTCGCGGAACGTGGGGCTCGACCCTCTGAACTTCGCGCAGGTGAAGGAGTTTGTTCTCGAGAACGGAATCGATATGCTGGTGCCGGGGGCGGAAGAACCTATCGTGCGGGGCATACGCGATTACTTTGCCTCCGACGCAGGTCTTCGCGGGTTGGCGGTTGTGGCGCCGGGAAAGGAGGGCGCCCGCTTGGAGGGCAGCAAGGTTTTCGCCAAGGCTTTCATGAAGCGGGCGGGAATCCCCACGGCGGACCATGCGGTGTTTGAATTGCGGGAAGCGGAGGTGCGCAGAAACTCGAAAGGCAAGGTGGTGGAGGAATACGGCGGGGGCGTCGGCACAGACGGCGGTCTGCGGGAGGCCAAGCGGTTTTTGCAGAGTCTCGAACCTCCCTACGTGCTCAAGGCAGACGGCTTGGCCGCCGGCAAGGGCGTGTTGATAGAACCCAGCTACGAAAGCGCCTGCGCGGCCTTGGAGGAAATGCGGAACGGAAAGTTCGGGGAAGCGGCGCAGCGTGTGGTGATAGAGCGTTTCCTGAAAGGAAGGGAATTGTCGGTGACCGTGCTTACCGACGGTTGCCATTATAAAATTCTGCCCGAGGCCAAGGACTACAAG
>CAMWVZ010000140.1 GCA_947177845.1 uncultured Bacteroidales bacterium
CTGCCGTCAAAAAATCCTCTTCCGCAAAGAAGAAATAATATTAATATAGAAATTTGAATGGAACATAACGTTTCCTTACGGAACTATAATACCATGGGGGTGGACTGCCGCTGTGCGCGCTACATCGAAGTTTCCGCCAAGCAGGACCTGAAGGACCTGTATGCGGCGGGCGCTTTCGGAGCGGAAGCCAAGACTCCCGTTTTCTTTTTGGGCGGCGGCAGCAACACCCTTTTTCTGGAGGATTTTGAAGGCTTGGTGGTGCGTCTGTGCGCTAGCGGAGAGCAGGAAGTGAAGCGGGAAAACGGCGGGGTGCAAGTGCGTGTGGAAGCAGGGGTGGTTTGGGAAGATTTTGTGAAAAGAACGGTGGAACGCGGCTTGTGGGGATTGGAGAATCTTTCCGGCATTCCCGGCACGGTGGGCGGTGCGGTGGTGCAGAATATGGGCGCCTACGGAACCGAAATCTGTCAATGTATAGACACGGTGGAGGTATTCGATACGGAAAGCGGCGATTTCCTGACGTTTCCCGTGTCGGAATGCGAATATTCCTATCGTCACAGCCGCTTCAAGCGACAAAACCGTTATGTGGTGTGGGCGGTGGTGCTGAACCTGCGCACCGAGGTTTCGCCCAACCTTTCCTATAAGGCGTTGAACGAGGCTTTTGCGGGGCGCGAAATCACCCGCCCGCAGGAAATCGCCGCTTTCGTGACGGATTTGCGGGCGCAGAAACTGCCCGATGTGAAGCGCTTGGGCAGTGCGGGCAGTTTCTTCACCAATCCCGAAGTGCCGGCGGAGACTTTCGCCGCCCTGCGGGAAAAATATCCCGATATGCCGGGGCATACGGTGGAAAATGGCGTGAAGCTTTCGGCGGCGTGGCTCATCGACCGTTGCGGCTGGAAAGGCTATCGTGTCGGCGACGCGGGCGTTTACGAAAGACAGCCTTTGGTGTTGGTGAATTTCGGGCAGGCGTCGGGGAGCGGGATTTGGGCGTTGGCGCGCCATATCCGAGAGAGCGTGTACGACAAGTTCGGCGTGAACATAGAGCCGGAAGTCTGTGTGGTGCGTGCGCACGGCATGGAGACGCAGGCCGCCGCCCCCGGCGAGGAGGCCTATCGCGAGGTGCTCGAAAAGATGTTCAGCTGCCTGCCCATGTTCCAGAGGGTGGGGGCGGCGGCCTACAAGCCCGATTTAAGCAATACGGTGCGTCTGATGAAGGCTTTGGGCGAGCCGTACACGAAGTTCAGGAGCGTGCATGTGGCGGGAACCAACGGCAAGGGCTCCTGCTCGCATATGCTGGCATCCGTCCTTATGGCCGCAGGCTATAAGACAGGTCTTTATACCTCGCCCCATCTGCGCGATTTCCGCGAGCGTATCAAGATAAACGGAGAGATGATTCCCCGTGCGGAGGTGGTGGATTTCTACCGTGCGCACGAAGCCTTGTTCACCCGCGAGCGCACCTCGTTTTTCGAAATGACGGTGGCGTTGGCTTTCGATTACTTTGCCCGTCAGAACGTGGATGTGGCGATTATCGAAGTGGGTATGGGCGGCCGCCTCGATTCGACCAATGTCATCACGCCTCTCCTGAGCCTGATTACCAATATCAGTCCCGACCACATGCAGTTTTTGGGCGATACCTTGCCCAAGATTGCGGGAGAGAAGGCGGGCATCATCAAGGCGGGCGTGCCGGTGGTGATAGGCGAGAGTCAGGAGGAGGTGCGGGAGGTGTTCGAGCGCCGTGCCGCGGAATGCGGGGCGCCGCTGTGCTATGCCGACCGTGTGTTTTCGTTGCGGAACATAGGGAATGAGGGCACCGCCTTCACTTTCGACGCATACAAGCAGGATGCGCTTTACGGTGCGGGCTGGCGTTGCGATTTGGCGGGCGGCACCTACGAAGGCAAAAACGTGGTGAGCGTGCTTGCCGCCGTGGATTTTCTCCGCAAGACGTATGCAATTTCGGACGAAGCTTTGGCGGAGGGACTGGCTCATGCCGCCGAAAGCACGGGTTTGGCAGGGCGTTGGCAAAGATTGGCTTCCTCTCCGCTCACCTATTGCGATACGGGGCATAACGAGGGCGGCATCCGTCTGGTATTGGAGCAGATTTCCCGTACCCCGCACCGCAAACTGCATATCGTGTGGGGCATGGTGGGCGACAAGGACATCGAGCATATTCTCGCCTTGCTGCCGAAAGACGCCGCGTATTATTTCTGTCAGGCTCCGCAGCAAAGAGCGTTGGATGTGCAGGTCCTGCAACGGAAAGCCGAAGAAAACGGTCTGAAGGGAGAGGCTTTCCCCACCGTGCGCCAGGCCTTGACGCAGGCGCGTTCCCAAGCCGCCCCCGACGACCTCATTTATATAGGCGGCAGCACTTTTGTGGTGGCCGAGGTGGTGTGATTTATTATCTTTTTGTAAATTAGCGGAGGAATAAATAAAAGGCGACACATATGGAAGAACGGATAAGACAAAGGGCGTCGGTATGGACGAAAGCTCCCTACGACGAAAAGACACGGAAAGAAGTGTCGGAGATGTTGGAGAATAGGCCGGAGGAAAGCACCGAGGCTTTCTATCGGGATTTGGAATTCGGCACGGGGGGCTTGCGCGGCATTCTGGGCGTGGGCACGAACCGCATGAACGTATATGTGGTGGCGCTGGCCACGCAGGGTTTCGCCAACTATCTCAACAAGCAGTGCACGAGCGAGGGCTTGGCGCGCAAGGTGGCGGTGTCTTACGACTGCCGTAACGGAAGCTCGGAATTTGCGCTCACCACCGCGCGGGTGTTTGCCGCCAACGGCTTCGAAGTCTATCTGTTTACGGGAATGCGTCCCACGCCCGTGCTTTCGTTCGCCGTGCGTCACTACGGTTGCTGCGGCGGGGTGATGGTTACCGCCAGCCACAACCCCAAGGAATATAACGGCTACAAGGCCTACGGCAAGGACGGAGGCCAGTTGGTGGCTCCGCACGACAAGAACGTGATGCAGGAGGTGGCCGCGCTCCATTCGCTCGACGAAGTGAAAATGGAGGGGGGTGAAAGCCGCATCCACTATATCGACGAGGAATTGGACAACACCTATTTGGATAGGGTTTCCGCCCTTTCGTTGCAACCCAAGGTGATTGCCGCCCAAAAACAGATGAAAATCGTCTACACGCCTCTGCACGGCACGGGCATGACCATGGTGCCGCGGGCCTTACGTCGCTGGGGTTTCGAGAATGTAATCTGCGTGCCCGGACAAATGGTGTCCGACGGCAATTTCAGCACCGTGGCATCGCCCAATCCCGAGGAGCGGGCGGCCATGATGCCGGCGATTGAACTCGCCAAGCGGGAACAGGCGCAGTTGGTCATCGCCACCGACCCCGACGCCGACCGCGTGGGCGTGGCCATTGCCGACGGAAAGGGCGATTTCATCCTGCTCAACGGCAATCAGACCGG
>CAMWVZ010000141.1 GCA_947177845.1 uncultured Bacteroidales bacterium
AAGGTTGCCTGCTCTGGAACGACCCCGATTTGAACATAGACTGGAAATGTCCCGATCCGCTGCTCTCCGCCAAAGACCAAAAAGGAGAGCGCTTTAAAGATTTCGTGAGTCCTTTTACCTTTTAGACGGATTCTCGCTCGGCAAGAGCCTCCCACACGCACCGTCCCCACGCATGAGACACCGTTCCGTCCATGCTTGCGATGCGATAGGCGTAACGGCTGTCGGTTTCTTGCCGCACCTCCACGCGAATCTCGCTTTCGGGCTTGATTTCATGAGCATACAGCACCTCCAGCTCCCGCAGGCGGTGCGTTTGCAGGAACGGCATGGGATGTGTCTCCTGCATCCATTGTATATAGACACTCTGTGTGACGTGCTGATTGAAATCGATGTCGGCGTAGCGGGTCTGAAACACCTTTTGATGCAAAGGTTCTCCCTCCCAAGCGATTCCCGTCTTGCCCTCCGCGCGTGAAAACAGACTCGGTGTGAACGGAAGCGGCTCGTCGTGCAGGCCCGTAATCTCGTACATCTGCGGGAAAGGCCTTTCGGGACGACGGCTCTTTAGATTGATAATCATCCAGTCGGTAATCGCGAAAGCATACAGACGCCCTTGGGCCACCTCCTTGCTGTTGGGCGAATGCGTGTAGAGTTCCTGCGCTTCCGACACTTCGCTCACCTTATAGATACGCGGCACCAAAAGCCCCTCCATTTTCGGGTTCCAGCTTTCCACAATCACCTTGTCTTCCCAACGCGGCATACACGGAATAAAGAGATGTATGCGCCGCAACATCCACGTCAGCCCTCTCTTGTTGAGATCGTCCACATTGCAGTTCTGCTGATAGGTGTGAAGCTCGGCGATATCGTTGAACATATCGCAAAGCGTCTTTACCTCGAGCCTGCGATCGGCTCCCGTATAATGGTTGTATATGCGGAACCTCTCTCCGTATTTGGCTTTTTCGGCATCCATAACCGCACCTATAACAATCTATTCAGACAATTTAGACCAATAAAGACTCTTTCCGAACATCCGGAAGCCCACATAGCCCTTCATCTTGATAATCGTATCCGACTTAAATTCAATGAAACAGCGATAGGTTTTTCCCGTAGACGGGTCGTATACCCGTCCGCCTTCCCACTCCCCGCTCCGGGCATCGAAATGCAGGCCGCGCACAATCACCATTTCCGAAAGCGGGATATGCCGCTGCTCGACATGCCTGTTCTTGACATCGGTACGGGGTTTACCCAGATTGTCGTTGGCCTGTTCCATCCAAATGATGCGCGCCTCGTAGTCGCCCGCCTCGTTCTTATAGAAATTAAGGTGATAGTTGTCTTTCATGGAACGGTCGTTGGCGCTGTAAGTGCCCAGAATATCGTCGGCTTGCGGACGGTTCCTCTGCGCGGAGAGAGGAAGCGCGATAAGTAAAGCCACGACTATACCGATAACTCGTTTCATAAAATTTCGTTTTCAATCAGCCTTAAAACGCGGGCAAAGATAGGTGCGGAAACGGCGACGGCAATCGCCCGCAGGACGAAATCTCGGGATTTCAAGGCGGCGGAGCGGCGCAATAGCGCAATAACATATTACAAATAAACAATATACAATCCAAATACAAGTCCATTCACCCGCTCCGTTTTTTTTACCGAACTTTTAGCCGAAATTTGCGGCATCAAAAAAAAGCACTATGGCGAGAACAATCAAAGATTACGCGCTCTTGTTCCTGAAAGGGATAGGCATGGGGGCGGCCGATGTGGTTCCCGGCGTTTCGGGAGGCACCATCGCCTTCATCACCGGAGTCTACGACGAGCTACTCACCTCTATCAAAAGCATCGACGGCACAAGCCTCAAAATGTTGTTTTCCGGAAAGTTCCGCGCCTTTTGGCAGACGATTCACGGCAACTTCCTGCTGAGCCTCCTCGGTGGCATCGCCGTAAGCGTGCTTTCTCTCGCACGCCTGATTACATGGCTTCTATCCTCCTACCCTACCCTCGTATGGGCATTTTTCTTCGGTCTTGTGCTGGCTTCGGTATGGTTTGTAGCCAAAGACATCAAGGAATGGAGCGTGCGCACCGTGGTTTCGTTCGCAATCGGTCTGGCGGCGGCATTGTTCATCACCTCCGCCACGCCCGCCGAAACGCCTACCGCGCTTTGGTTCATCTTCCTCTGCGGCGCCATCGCTATCTGCGCCATGATTCTGCCGGGCATTTCGGGCAGCTTCATCCTGCTGCTCCTGGGCAAATATCAATTCATCATGGAAGCGGTGAAAGATTGGAATTTCCTGATACTCGGCGTTTTCCTCATCGGCGCCGTCATCGGCATCACCTCCTTCTCGCGTCTGCTTTCCTACGCCCTGCACCGGTGGCGGGCGGTGACCTTGGCGCTGCTCACGGGCTTCATGGCGGGCTCTCTCAATAAGGTATGGCCGTGGAAAATGGAAGATGCCGCCGGCCTCGAACACAATATCGCCCCCGACTGTTTCGTCTGGCAGGCGGTATTGCTGGCTTTGGTCGGATTCTTCCTAGTATGGGGCATTGAAAAAATATCCGGACGTCTCCGCGCCTGATCCGCCGCCGCTTTTAACTTTTGTTAACTTTTTATTAACATTTGTTAAGATTTTAAACCGTTTTTTTTTAGGCATTTACCCATCCGCGTTAAGTTTTATTAAGAATTCGGAGGGGCATTCGGAAGGTCACGCCAAAAAATTTCACTATATTTGGCAGTTTGATTTTCGGGTTGAACACTGGGCTTTTTTGCCCTTTTCGCTTGTCTATAGGTATGCAAGGCACTGCCCATAGGCGGGTTTTAAATAGAAAAAGATAAGAATAAATAATTAAATCAGCGTTTTATGAAAAAACTAGTGCTCTTTACGATGTCACTGTTTCTCATGGGAGCAGCCAATATCGCTCTGGGACAGCGCACTATCACAGGTAAGGTCACCAGTGCCGAAGAACCCGAAGGTGTACCTATGGTCGCGGTTCAGGTAGAAGGAACCACTGTGGGTACATCCACCGATTTCAACGGTGTCTTCACCTTGAACAACGTGCCTGCTTCGGCCAAGAATCTCAAGTTTTCGGCCATGGGTATGAAAGAAAAGATCGTACCTATCACGGGCGGCGTGATGAATGTCCAAATGGAATCCTCGGCCATCGTGATGCAGGAAGTGCAGATTTCCTCCAGCGGTTACGGTGTCAAGAAGAAGGTAGACAACGTAGGTGCGGCCGTTTCGGTAGGCGAGGACGTTATCAAGCGTCAGACCGAGTCGAACGTCATCAACTCCCTGCAGGGTAGCGTTCCCGGTATGCAGGTTTCTTCGGCTTCCGGCCAGCCCGGCTCCTCCACTTCGGTGCGTATCCGCGGTACAAGTTCGATTTCTTCGGGCAACGCCCCTCTCTATGTTATCGACGGTGTTCC
>CAMWVZ010000142.1 GCA_947177845.1 uncultured Bacteroidales bacterium
GTCTGTTTGAGCAGGGGCAGCAACATTCCATTGAGTTCGGACGTGGAAATGCGGCGGCTCTTGTTGTCGTAGACTTCCTTCACCTTCTCCAGAACCTGATAGATGCGCTGTTTCTTGACCACCGAGGTGAAAACCACCGGCACGTTGTTGTCGGGCGCAAGCCGTTCCCGTATATAGGCTTCGAACTCCTTGAGCGTGTTGTTCTCCTTCTCCACCAAATCCCATTTGTTCACTACCACCACCACGCCTTTGTTGTTGCGGCGCGCCAAGCCGAAGAGATTGAGATCCTGCGCCTCCAAACCTGCCGTGGCATCGAGCATCAACACGCATACATCGCTGTTTTCGATGGCGCGGATAGAGCGCATCACCGAGTAGAACTCGATATTTTCGGTTACTTTCTGCTTGCGGCGGATACCTGCGGTGTCCACCAAATAGAAGTCGAAATCGAAACGGGTGTAGCGGGTGTAGATGGTGTCGCGCGTGGTGCCGGCTATCGGGGTGACGATATTGCGCTCTTCGCCTATGAATGCGTTGATTATGGAGGATTTGCCTACGTTGGGGCGGCCGATGACCGTGACGCGTGGAAGGTCGTCGGGGATAATTTCTTTGTTGTCGGTAAAATCCTTCACCACCTCGTCTAAAATCTCGCCCGTGCCCATGCCGTTGACCGCCGAGAGCGTAAAAAATCTTTCGAAGCCGAGCGCGTAGAAGTCGGCCACGTTCTCCATTTTCTGCGCGTGGTCTATCTTGTTGACGATAAGGAAAACGGGTTTTTCGGTGCGGCGCAATAGGCCGGCCACGTCTTCGTCCATGGGGGTGAGGCCTTCGTTGCCGTCTACCAGAAAAAGAATTACATCGGCTTCTTCCACAGCCAACTGCACTTGTCGGCGGATTTCGGTGTTGAAGTGGTCTTCGTTGTCGAGCAGGTAGCCGCCTGTGTCGATGACCGAAAATTCCTTGCCGTTCCAGTCGCCCGTGCCGTAGTTACGGTCGCGCGTTACACCGCTGGTTTCGTCCACAATGGCGCTGCGGGTTTTGGTGAGCCGGTTGAAGAGTGTGGACTTGCCTACGTTGGGGCGGCCCACTATGGCGATGATATTGCGCATGACGGTGGTTTTTAGGGGTGTTTGCAGCCAGCTTTCTATGGCTGGTTGTGCTCTTCCGCCCGCGGGGTGGTCTTTTCGCACGCCGGGCGGGCTTGGTAAAAAAAAGGCTTGCGCAAACGTTTCTTGTGCAAGCCTCTTTAGTAGCGGGGGCAGGATTCGAACCTACGACCTCCGGGTTATGAGCCCGACGAGCTGCCTCTGCTCTACCCCGCAATGTGGGCGCAAAGGTACTACTTTTTTATTTAACCGCAAAATGGCACGCTTTATACAATATTGAAAGAAGTGTCTTTCATGTTTTCTTTATACTTTTGTATCAAACATCAATATATTGTTGTTTATTGGCAAACTAAAGTATATGGCTCTACCCATTAACATAGAAGATTTGCTTCGAAAGAATAAGGTGGAATCCAACCGTATAGAGTTTAAGAAAGGTTGGAATCCGGATGAGATTTTTCGGACTATTTGCGCGTTTGCCACCGACTTTGAAGATACTGGCGGCGGTTATATCCTGATTGGCGTGGAGCAAGATGAGGGTGGGATGGCCAAGCGACCAGTAATGGGCTTGCCATTGGAATCGATAGACGCCATCAATAAAAAGATGGTCAACTACGAAAATAAGATTTACCCCCGTTATCTATGCAAAACTTCCGTGGAAGAGGTGGATGGGAAATACATTTACGTAATTTGGGCTCCGTCCGGTATCAACCGTCCATATTGTGTTTGCGAGAATGTAACAGTCAAGAAGTCGCCACAGAAATTCTATGTCAGGAGCAAAGCCTCCACCATTGAGGCGAAAGGTGAAATTCTTGATCAAGTAAGGGATTTGGCGACACGCATTCCATTTGATGAGCGTGGTAACGAGGCGATTACTATTGATGATATATCTGGCACATTGGTATATGAGCATCTTAAAGCGGTCGGTAGCAAACTTCGGGAGAATTTCCATATACGTCCGCTTCAAGATATTCTTGAAGCGATGGACTTGCTGACGGGGCCCACAGAACGGCGTGTGATAAAAAATGTGGCCGCAATGATGTTTTGTGACCATCCGGAAAAATTCTTTCCCGTTACGCAAGTGGACATTGTACACTTTCCGGAGGGCAGTATCGAAAATCCCGACTATATCATTGAGGCTTCCAAAATAGTTGGGCCTGTTCCCAAAATGATAGCGGATGCGTTGTCGTATATCCGGACAAATGTCATCAAACAAAGGATTGTAAAACCTGAAGATAACGAACGTTCAATCAAAGTATTTAATTATCCTTACCAAGCCTTTGAAGAAAGTATTGTCAACTGTCTATATCATCGTGATTACCAAGAACGGGAACCGGTTGAGATAACCATTGAACCCGACCATGTTGACATCTTGAGTTATGCCGGCCCCGATAGGTCAATAAGTGCAGAGGCAATCAGGGCAGCTAAGAAACTCAAAGCACGTCGTTACCGTAATCGCCGTCTGGGCGATTTTCTCAAAGAATTGGATTTGACGGAAGGCCGATCCACAGGTATCCCCACCATTCAGCGGCACTTGACTTTGAATGGCAATGCGCCGGCTACAATCGAGACGGATGAAGACAGAACCTATTTTCTGATAACCATTCCTTGTCGGGAAGATATGGTGGAGACATCGACAACCACCGTGACAGAGGATTCTACAACCAGCGATAAACTTGCACAGTTGGTTGTAAAAGTTCAAAACTCTTTTAATCATGAGGTTAAGCGGACACTTGACCTATTTGAACAGGAACTTGGACAAGATACTCTACAACTAGTCCAGTCGATTGTAAAAGTTTTAGACGTTGTAAATAAACAATATAACCCTATGCTTATTGGTGGACTTTTACAATTTATCGCCGATTTGTACAGTGTTGAATATAAAAACCATAGATATAAAAACGATTGGAAAAAACTTATTCAAAATACTACGCTGACAGTAGCAGTGCTGCATGGAGGGGAGCCTATGACAATACGGCAATTATTTTCCCTTTCGGATTTTGATAAAGACTATGCATACAGAAGGAAGATTTTGGAACCTCTGATTGCATGTTCTTATGTGGAGAGAACTATTCCGGACAAACCTAACAGTTCGAAACAACAATACCGACTGACAGATAAGAGTCGTAAACTTTTTGAGGAGTAAGTGTTCTGCCACAATTCAACGAAGCACAATTAGAACAAGCTGTTGAATCCAGATGGCCTCTAAAATTTCGGGGGAAATCGGAGTGTTGAAAAAAAACTTCTTTATCTGCCTTTCTATATGATACCTTTTATTTAGGCGGTTTATTGCCTGCATCGTGA
>CAMWVZ010000143.1 GCA_947177845.1 uncultured Bacteroidales bacterium
TTATTATTTACACAATAGCAATTGTCGGCAAAAATCGCTATATTCGCGGCGCGTAAAAAACAATACCTGATATGAGATTTATCGTCAACAGCAAAATTCTTCTTGAGAATTTGCAGAGCGTGAGCATCCTCCTCACCGAAAACAAAGCGCTCCCCATTCTCGAGAAATGCCTTTTTAAAGTGGCCGGCAACACCCTCACCCTCGTCGCCTCCGACTCCGAATCGGTGGCCGTGGTGGAAGTGCCCCTCGAGGAAGTGACCGGCGAAGGCTCCCTCGCCATGCCCGCCCGTCAGCTCATGGAATACCTCAAGACCATCTCCGACATCCCCGTGGTTTTCGACATCAATACCGAAACCTCCGGCGTGCAGATTTCCACCGGCACGGGCCAGTCGAACATGGTGGGCGAATCGGCCGAGACCTATCCCGAAATCCCCGCCATGGACACCACCGGCCTCACCGCCGAAATTCCCTCCGACGTGCTGGTACGCGCCATCTCCAAGACCATCTTCGCCACCGGCACCGACCAACTGCGCGTGGCCATGTGCGGCGTGCTGTTCGAGATGACCCCCAACGGCATCACCTTCGTGGCCACCGACGCCCACAAGCTCGTGCGCTACCGCCGTCCCGACATCACCGCCCCCAAGGAAACCACCTTCGTGGTGCCCAAGAAAGCCCTCATGCTCCTCAAGAACATGCTTTCGCTGCGCAAGGAATCCACGCCCGTGCGCATGGACGCCACCGAGAAGAACCTCATTCTGCAATACGCCAACGTAAAGATAGGCTGCCGCCTCATAGACGGCCGCTACCCCAACTACGAAGCCGTCATTCCCAAAGACAACCCCAACCGCCTCACCATATCGCGCTCCAGCTTCCTCAACTGCATCCGCCGCGTGTGCATCTTCGCCAGCAAGGCCATGCCGCAGGCCAAGTTGAGCCTTACCGGAGGCGCGGAAATCCTCGTGTCGGCCGAAGACGTGGAAAGCTCCAGCTCGTCGAAGGAGCGTCTGGCCTGCCAATACGAGGGCGAACCTATGGAAATAGGCTTCAACGCCAAGTATTTCTTCGAGATGCTCAACAATGTGGAGAGCGAGGACGTGTGTCTGGAACTGTCCACTCCCAACCGTGCGGGTTTGATTGTGCCCGTGGGTGACGATGAGAAGAAGGAAGACTTGCTGATGTTGGTGATGCCGGTGATGTTGTAAGATGGCGGCCAATTATATTAATACAAAAAGAAACTTTTAAAAATCAAAGATATGGCGAAATTTCAAGGAGCCCTTGTGGTAGACAAGGAAAAGTGCAAGGGCTGTGGAATCTGCGTGTCGATTTGCCCCACCAAGGCAATCGGCCTGTCGAAAGAAGTAAACGGCAAAGGCTACAACTTTGCCATGCTCACCAACGAAGACGCCTGCGTAGGCTGCGCCTCCTGCGGTCACATCTGCCCCGACGGTGTCATCACCGTTTACAGGGCTCAGGTAAATTAATACAATTTCCGGCAAATTTACAAATCCAGCAAATCCTAAAAAATCGATACAACATGGAAGACTTGCGTCTTATGAAAGGAAACGAGGCTTTCGCCGAATCGGCCATTCGCGCAGGGTGCGACGGCTACTTCGGTTATCCCATTACCCCCCAGTCGGAAGTAATGGAATACCTCATGAAAGAACGGCCCGAAAACCGCACGGGAATGGTGGTTCTTCAAGCCGAAAGCGAAGTTTCGTCTATAAACATGGTCTATGCCGGCGCAGGCTGCGGCAAGCGCGTCATGACCTCCACCTCCAGCCCCGGCTACAGTCTTATGCAGGAAGGCATGTCGTATATCGCGGCTGCCGAACTGCCCTGTCTTGTTCTGAACGTAGTGCGCGGCGGTCCCGGCTTGGGCACCATCCAGCCCTCGCAGAGCGACTATTTCCAATCCACCAAGGGCGGCGGTCACGGCGACTACCGTCTTATCGTGCTCGCACCCTCGTCGGTGCAGGAAATGGCCGACTTCGTGCCTATGGGCTTCGACCTCGCCTTCAAATACCGCAACCCCGTGTTGATGTTGGCCGACGGTGTTATCGGACAGACCATGGAGAAGGTGGTTCTGCCTCCCCAGCGTCCCCGCTTCACCGAAGACGAAATCCGCAGGAACACCCCTTGGGCCACGGTAGGCAAGGGCATCGACCGCGAACATAACATCATCACCTCGCTCGACCTCCAGGCCGACAGTCAGGAACGCCACGTGCTGCACCTGCAGGAGAAGTACCGCGAAATCGAGGCCAACGAGGCCCGTTGCGAGAAAATCAACTGCGACGATGCCGACTATGTGTTGGTGGCCTACGGCTCTTCGGCCCGTATCTGCCAGAAGGCCATGGACTTGCTCCGCGCCGAAGGCGTCAAGGTAGGTCTGTTGCGTCCCATCACGCTGTGGCCTTTCCCCACCAAGGACATCCAGTCGCTCCTGCCCCACGTAAAAGGCTTCATGTCTGTGGAAATGAGCCTCGGACAGATGGTGGAAGATGTGAAGCTGGCCGTGGAAGGCAAGGTGAAAGTGGAATTCTTCGGACGTTGCGGCGGCATCGTTCCCGCTCCCGAAGAGGTAGTTCACGCGGTAAAAACCAAATTATTATAGGAGGGAGAAGAAATGGCATCAGATATTTGCAAACCCGAGAATCTGGTTTATAAGAAAACCTCGTTGCTCACCGACAAGATCATGCACTACTGCCCCGGCTGCGGTCACGGCACCATTCACCGCACGCTTATGGAGGTGGTCGACGAGAAAGGCTTGCAGGACAAGACCGTGGGCATTGCGCCCGTGGGCTGTTCGGTGTTGGCCTACGACTATATGAATGTGGATATGCAGGAAGCGGCTCACGGACGTGCGCCTGCGGTGGCCACGGCCATCAAGCGCCTCATGCCCGAAAAGTTCGTCTTCACCTATCAGGGCGACGGCGACTTGGCGGCTATCGGCACGGCCGAGACCATTCACGCCTGCAACCGTGGCGAGAAGATTTTGATGGTGTTCGTCAACAACGCCATCTACGGTATGACCGGCGGGCAGATGGCTCCCACCACGCTCGAAGGCATGAAAACCGTCACCTCGCCCTACGGACGCGACGTGGAGAAGGTGGGTTGGCCGTTGCGCATCACCGAAATGGTGTCGCAGCTCAACGGTGTCTACAGCGCCTCGCGCCACACCGTGCATACGCCCGCTGCGGTGGCCAAGCTCAAGAAGGCCTTGAACAAGGCTATCGACGATGTGATGGCCGGCAAAGGCACCTGCTTCATCGAAGTCTGCTCTTCGTGTAATTCGGGTTGGAAGATGAGCCCTGTCGACGCCAACAAGTGGATGGAAGACAATGTGCTCAAATACTTCGTGCCCGGCGACATCAAGGTGGATGGGAAGTTGGTTAGGTAG
>CAMWVZ010000144.1 GCA_947177845.1 uncultured Bacteroidales bacterium
CGCTATGCGGGCAAGGGTATCACCAAAGTGGTGGGTATTGAATCGCGCGGGTTTATTTTCGGCAGTATCCTGGCCTACAAGCTCAACGCGGGCTTCGTTCCCGTGCGCAAGAAAGGGAAGTTGCCCGCCGACAAGATCAGCACCACCTACACGCTGGAATACGGCGAGGACAGTATCGAGATGCACCGCGACGCTTTGGTGCCCTCGGACAAGGTGCTGTTGCACGACGACCTTTTGGCTACGGGAGGCACCACCGTGGCGGCGCTCAAACTTATCAAGGAATTGGGCGTGACCGATATACGGGTGTGCTTTCTGCTTGAATTGGAGGCTATGAAGGGGCGCGACAAGATTGGCCCCGCCCACGAGGTATACTCGCTTCTTTCGTATTAGACGGCTCTCGTTCCGGCCTGTGGCCTCAGGGCAGCAGGTCGGAAACGTCCAGGCCCCGCTGCATCATACCGCGTATCTGCGTGGATGAAATATCGAGCAGCGGGGCTTTTATTTTGTGGATTCTTTCGGGAAAGCGTCTTTCGATTTCCGTAACGGCTTCATGTCCGCAGGCCTCTTGTCCGCAGGCCTCGCCGGAACGCGGGTAGACGTAGATATCGCAGGCTTGCAAAATCGTGTCGCATTCGCGCCACAGATGCAGTTTGGTGAGATTATCGCCCCCCATGAGAATGGAAAAACGGATGTCGGGATATCTTTCCCACAGACAACGTAACGTTTGAATGGTATAAGAGGGCTTGGGCAAAGACAACTCCACATCGCAGAACACAAGACCCGGTCGCCCTCCCAATGCGCTTTTCAAGCGCCCCGCCCGCTCGGTCTCGCTCCACAGGTCGCTTTCCTGCTTGAACGGATTGTGCGGGGAAAGCACAAACCAAACTTCATCGGCTATCTTTTGTTCCAAGATACTTTCTGCCAAAGCGATATGCCCCTTGTGCACGGGGTTGAACGAACCGAAGAAAAGCGATACCTGCTTCATCCCTGCGGATTTTCAGCGAGCCAAGAAATCGCGGATGGCGGTGCGGGCTTCTTCCACGGCCTTGTCCAAATCGTCGTTCACGACAACGATGTCGAAGAAACGGGCGTATTCGAGTTCTTCCTTGGCCTTTCCCACCCGTTTTTCAAGACTTTCGGGCGTTTCGGTGCCGCGCTTTATAAGACGGTTGCGCAATTCTTCCACCGAGGGCGGCTGCACGAAAATAGCCAAGGTTTGGCTCGGAAACTGTTTCTTGATATTCACGCCCCCCTTCACATCCACATCGAAAAGCACGTGATTGCCCTCGTTCCAGATGCGTTCCACTTCCGAAAGCAAGGTGCCGTAGAATTGGTTTACATATACTTCCTGCCACTCCAAAAAACGGTTCTCGTCGCGGAGCCGCTTGAATTCCTCGGCGCTGAAGAAATAGTAGTCCTTGCCGTCGGTTTCGTTTCCGCGCTTGGGGCGGCTGGTGGCCGACACCGAAAACTTGAGTTGCGGAAACGAGGGGAGAATTTTGTGGACCAACGTGGTTTTGCCGGAGCCCGAAGGTGCCGAGAAAACAATCATCTTTCCTGCCTGTGCCATAAACGGGATTTTATCTTTCGGGAAAAAGTTTGCCGATCATATCTTGCAGGGTAACGTAGGGAAGTTCCTCCACATTCCACTGATAGCGTTCGCGGTAGAGGTCGAGTATCTGCATGGCTTCCTCATGGTTTTCCTGCTTGTCGATGTCTTGCAGAAACTCGTTGTATTCCTTGATGTTGCCTTTGAAGAGTTGGTTGAGAAGGAGAAATTTCTCGTTGAGGCCGATAAGAGCCTTGATGTTGCCGCCTCCGCCTTGATAGGCTTCGTTGACGGTCTTGCCGCTCTTCATCTTCTCCACCAGCGTGCGCAGGGCGTTCTGCGGGTCGTCGGAATTTATCTTGCGGGTTTCTTCCTGCAGGCGGGTGAAGATGTCCGAACGGTTGGCCATTTGCTTCTCGATTTCGGGGTCGGGCATGGCGGTGGACGAAACGGCCACATTCGACATATCTTGTTGTTCGGCCTTGGCCTGCACCATGGCCGTGATTTGGGTGACGTAGGAAGTGGGTTCGTCTCTTTCGTCGGGCATAAAGGCCGAGAGGTCGGGTTCGGGGCGGACCGGCTCTTCGAAAACGGGTTCGAATGCGGGTTCTTCTACGACAGGTTCGGGTTCCGCCACGACAGGTTCAGGCTCTGCCACGATAGGCTCGGGTGTATCGACAATGGGGGTAAATTCTTCCGCAATGGGGGCGGACTCCTCGGCAACCGGTTCGGGTTCAGGCTTGGCAACAGCGGGCGCGGCATCCTCAGCAACGGGCGCAGGCTCCTCATCTTTCGAAACCAACATCAACTTGCGCTTGAGCTCCGACACCGAATTGCGCATACGCGACACTGCATTTTCGGGCTGCTCCACCTCGGTGCGTTCCACCTCGCAGACGGCATCATACAAAGCGCGCAAATCATTCTTGAGCACCGTAACGGCTTCGGCATCGGGAGCGCTCTCCGACTCCACCAACTCCTCCACCCGAGCCACCACAGGTTCCAGCAACTCGATTATATGTATCTTTAATTCAGCGTTTTTCATAAAACAAAAATTTCCCGTTCAGTTTACACAAAGAAATCGTATTTTAGCACGCTTTTCGCAACGCGCGCATATATTTTTAAACACCCACAAGTTGAAATTGTTATGGACTTTGATGCTTCGGATTGGATGCACCGACCCAAAGGAGGGATAGAAGTGGTCTGTGGCTCGATGTTTTCGGGCAAGACGGAAGAGCTTATCCGACGGCTCAAACGTGCCGGTTTCGCACATCAGAAGATTGAAATCTTCAAGCCTGCCATCGATGTGCGCTACGATACGGTGCGGGTGGTTTCGCACGATGAAAAGGCGGTGAACTCAACGCCCGTGCAGACGGCTTCCGAAATTCTCCTTCATGTGAGCGACGCCGAGGTGGTGGGCATCGACGAGGCGCAGTTTTTCGGTGAAGATTTGGCCGAGGTGTGCACGCTTTTGGCCAATCGCGGCATCCGAGTGATTATAGCGGGCTTGGATATGGATTTCGAGGGCAAGCCTTTCGGCCCCATGCCGCAGTTAATGGCTATCGCCGAGTCGGTGACGAAAGTACATGCAGTCTGTGTGAAATGCGGCAATCCCGCACAATTCTCGCACCGTTTTTCAGGAAGCAAGAGTTTGGTGCAGTTGGGGGAAACCGATTCCTACGAACCCCTTTGCCGGCGGTGCTATCTGGAGGCCATCGGCCAAACGGAGAAAGAATAAGACTCCTTTATTATTCGGGTATATAGATAATCTCGCCGTTCTCGAGCTGGTAGGCCACGCCCACTTTCCTGC
>CAMWVZ010000145.1 GCA_947177845.1 uncultured Bacteroidales bacterium
CGCAAAAAAAATCCTCCCTATTTGGCATTTTCAAAAAAAGCCGTACATTTGCACCCTCTTTCGAGAGAAAAAAGCTTCCTTAGCTCAGCTGGTTAGAGCATCTGACTGTTAATCAGAGGGTCCAAGGTTCAAGTCCTTGAGGGAGCGCAAGGGGGTCGGGACACCGGCCCCTTTTTTCATTTTATTCTGCATCGGATTTCATCCTCCTCCCCTAAAATAGCCGGCAGGATGTTCCATAGGAGCGGTTTCTTTCATATTTCCTTAAAATATTGTATCTTTCACGTCCTAAAAAATAAATAAGGTTATGCATAAAAGCGTGTTTTGCAAGAAGTTCGCTTTTACGGCGGCTTTCTTGCTTTCGGCTGTGGCGGTGTATGCCCAGGCCCCCGTGCGCGTCTACACCTGTCAGAAAGGCGGTGTGGCGGCTCACGTCTTCTCGGCCTCGGCCACTACCTACACCTTTGTCGAAGAAACCGATCTCAATACTTTATGGCTCAAGGCCGACGGCACCACTGCCACATTGCAGGCCATGGCCGATGCATACAGCACGCCACAAAGTTTTACGGGCAATATCCCGGTTCCCGAATTCTATTTCGGTAATGAAAAGGTGAAGTATTTCGGCCTTACCGGTGCGGGCTGTCTGTATTTCGGCACGGAGGACGCGATTTTGGCCTCGTCCAATCCTACGGTGGATATCAATGGGTCGGGCAAGCTCAAGAATTTCGTATATCTGGAATTCTATAACGGAACTTCCGATAGCTGGGGTGCTGTGGCTCATATCACCTCGATATATGCCGGCAAAAACGCTGTTGCGAAATACGAAATCGTGAACGATACCTTGTTTGTGGGCTACGAAAATCTGAAAGTATACAGCGCAGAAAAAGAAAACATCACATGGTTGCCCCTTTCGTTCCAATACAAGATAACGCCCGACGGCGTCATCACCCTTATTCCCGTGGCCATGCAGCCTACGGGCGCTACCAATAAAACCACGGGTGCCAATCTTTTCTTTTTCACATTGGGCTTGATTCCCGGCGAGGACAGAAGCGACGGTGTCTTCCTGAGCGATTTGAACGGCAACGTCATGAATGTGCAGAGTTGGGCGGGCATTCCTAAAGTGGAGATTTCCGATGCAAGCTATCCCTCCGCATCGTATGCATTCACGCAGCCTGCTCCTTGTCGGCAAATCGCTTCGCCGAAAGTAACGCGGTGGAGCTACCATATCACCACCACCTGTGGCTCATATCACCTCGATATATGCCGGCAAAAACGCTGTTGCGAAATACGAAATCGTGAACGATACCTTGTTTGTGGGCTACGAAAATCTGAAAGTATACAGCGCAGAAAAAGAAAACATCACATGGTTGCCCCTTTCGTTCCAATACAAGATAACGCCCGACGGCGTCATCACCCTTATTCCCGTGGCCATGCAGCCTACGGGCGCTACCAATAAAACCACGGGTGCCAATCTTTTCTTTTTCACATTGGGCTTGATTCCCGGCGAGGACAGAAGCGACGGTGTCTTCCTGAGCGATTTGAACGGCAACGTCATGAATGTGCAGAGTTGGGCGGGCATTCCTAAAGTGGAGATTTCCGATGCAAGCTATCCCTCCGCATCGTATGCATTCACGCAGCCTGCTCCTTGTCGGCAAATCGCTTCGCCGAAAGTAACGCGGTGGAGCTACCATATCACCACCACCCATTTTGAAATCAATCCGGGACAAGAATCCATGGCTTGGGAAGAAGGGTCCCGGTGTATTTTCCTTCTTTCCCCCAAGGCGAGCCTTACGGGAAACGACTTGCCGCAGAATGGAACCGAATACAGCGACAAAGCGGGTCTGAAGATTGGGTCGAGTGTATTCGCCACCGTAGCGGAATCCGAAGGCCCTTATGGATCGTTTGTGAAGAACAAGGGGGTGAATGGTCTTACTCCCGATACCCGCTATTATCTCTACGCTTTCCCCTATAACGACGATTGCAGTAATTTCCAATACAACACCACGAACATTCCCCGTCTCGACCTCAAGACCGCCATGGTTGCGCCTGCTTCGTTGCGGGTGGAGGAGGCTTCGATTTCCGATGCGGGCTATACCCTGTCGTTGACCAAGGCCGACAACAATCCTTATCTGTTGGGCGTAAGTGCGCGGCAGATATCGCCCGAAACCCTTTTGAACAATAGGCTTCTGCCTAAGGCCGGGGGATATGCGAAGGGTGATGTGATTACGATAGGCGGTGAAAGAATCGAAGTGTTGGCGCCTTGTTCCACGGATGCCTCGTACCAAGTGGGCGGCCTTACCGCCGGAACGGAGCGTTGGTATTATGCATGGTCGACCCGTGCCGACCAAAGTGAATACTCGTACGAACCGATATGCCGGGGTTTCTCGACGTTGCGTCCGGTTCCCTCCACGGTGAATTTCGACGAGGCGGCCGCCAATGTCGATATAAACAGTCCTGCCGCGGGCGGGCCTGCGGGGTGGCTTTTCGGCGAAGACAACGTGGATCCTTTCTACATTTACAACCGTGCGGGACTTGGAAACTTTCTGAGCGTGCGGATGCAACGAAGCGAAAATGGAAGTGTTGCGCATAATACGGCTGTTTCGCCTGTATTCTCCTCGGGGGAGGCGCGTCGCGTGGCGGCGGCATTCAATCTGTATTTCTGGAGAAACGGAGAGACTATCGGAGACTATCCCGCATCGGCGCCCAATCCTACCGACACGCTCTACATTCAGTATCGCTTGGAAGGACAGGACGCTTGGACCACCGTCGCAACTGTAACGAGCGCTGCGAGTGTGAACGGGGGCGAACTTTCGGTAAAGACTTCGTCTTTTGAGACCGCGGGCAAGAATTTCCGTCTGAGGGTATTGACGGCTTCGAACCATGTGCCTGTCGGTCGCGAGACAACCAACTATGCCTCCATTCGGAACTTCAACGTCCATGTGCCTTGCAGCGAGGTTTCAGCCTTGCAGGTTTCGGATGTGATGAACAGCACGGCCTTGGTGAAGTGGGAGGATATGAACAACACACCGCGTGCGGGTTCGTATGCGGTGGCATGGAACAAAACCGATGTCTCCGGAGCACAACAAAAAGCGAATGTTCTTGTGCGTGAGGCAACGCTCCGTGGCCTCGCTCCCCATACTCCCTATGTGGTTTCCGTTCGGGCCGTATGCGGTGCGGGCGACACTTCGGACGAACAGAGGGTAGAATTCATCACCTATAGAGGTTTGCCCTACGCATTGAAGACCGCCGCCGACGGAGCGATTCCCGAAGAAATCACTTTCCGCACGGGAGATTTGCCCGCCACGGGAAATGCTGCCTTGCAGGGTGTGGATGCCGATAAAAGCGTGTGGGT
>CAMWVZ010000146.1 GCA_947177845.1 uncultured Bacteroidales bacterium
TACACCCACGAAGAGATTAAGGATAAGTACCTCGGAAAGATAGGCACACCTAAACGGGATGCCTACGAAGCCAACAGACAACGTAGGATTCAGGCCTGTTATTTTGGCGAGCTCGTTAAGGAGAAACGCAAGTCAAAACGTCTCACGCAAGAGAAGCTGGCAGAAATGCTAGGAGTACAGAAAGGACAGATCTCCAAGATTGAAAAAGGACAGAACATAACCCTCGCAACCATTTCACGCTTGCTTAAGGCCTTGCGTATCAATGTGCGCTTCGGTCATGACGGGGATGTTTCCCTCACTTAAACGGCACCATTATGGAGAAAACCTGTCCCCGCTGCGGGGCGACCTTTATCTGCAAGGAACACGAAGATATACGCAACTGTCAATGCGCTTCGGTGCGGCTGTCGGAAAACACACGCACCCTGTTGCAGACACGCTACGCAGGCCGCTGCCTGTGCGCCCGCTGCCTAAGTGAAATCGAAGCGGAAATGGCGGGGAAGGCGGGCGGCGAACGCTAAAAAATCGTACCTTCGCGCCCGTGAAGAATATAGAACTGAAAGGGGTTAGAGTCAACAACCTCAAAAATATAGATGTAAGTTTCCCCTCGGGGAAAATGATAGTCGTTACCGGGCTTTCGGGCTCGGGAAAATCCTCCTTGGTATTCGATACGCTCTATGCCGAAGGACAGAGGCGCTATGTGGAAAGCCTCAGCGCCTACGCCCGTCAGTTTCTGGGCAGGATGAGCAAGCCCGAAGTGGATTTTGTGGACGGAATCTCGCCCGCCATCGCCATCGAACAGAAGACCCTCAATTCCAACCCGCGCTCCACGGTGGGCACGGTGACCGAAATCTACGAATACCTCAAATTGCTCTACGCCCGCATCGGAAAAATCTATTCGCCCGTGTCGGGCAGGGAGGTGAAACGGCATTCGGTGAGCAACGTGGCCGATTTCGCCGCCTCCTTGCAGGAAGGCACCAAAATCTATATCCTCTCGCCGGTGCGTCTTGCCGAGGGCATGACCATGCAGGCCTACGGCGAATTGAAGGTGAAGAGCGGTTTCAGCCGCCTCTATCGGGTGGACGAGAAGGACTCGGGGCGTTCCCGCATGATAGGCATCGAGGAGGCGATGCAGGAAAAGACGATGCCCGACTCCCTCTATCTGCTGGTAGACCGTGTGGTGATACGCAAGGCCGACGACGGCTCCGACGAAAACAACGAACTCTATTCGCGTCTGTTCGATTCCGTGCAGACCGCTTTCCACGAGGGCGAAGGCAAGTGCTATATGGAAGTGACCGCACCCGACGGACATTCTCGCTTTCTGGAATTTTCGAACAAGCTCGAAGCCGACGGCATGAGTTTCGTGAAACCCAGCGTCAACTTCTTCAGTTTCAACAATCCCTACGGAGCGTGCAAGACTTGCGAGGGCATAGGCACAGTGGTGGGAGTGAGCGAAGACTTGGTGATTCCCGATACTTCGCTCTCGGTCTACGACAACGCCGTGGCCGTATGGCGGGGCGAGAAGATGAGCGAATGGAAAAAGGATTTCATCCGCTATGCCGAGCGGGAGAACTTTCCCATTCACCGCCCCTATAAGGAATTGACGCAAAAGGAAAAGGATATTCTTTGGAACGGCGGGAAATATGCCAAGGGCATACGCGACTGTTTCGCCTTCATCGAAAAGAACGCCTATAAGATTCAGTATAGGGTGATGGCCTCGCGCTACAAGGGAAAGACGCGCTGCCCCGACTGCCACGGCTCGCGCCTGCGTCCCGATGCCGACTATGTGAAAGTGGGCGGAAAGTCGATTTCGGAGTTGGTGGGTATGCAGGTGGACGCGCTCTACGATTTCTTCGAGACTCTGCACCTCACCGCCCACGACCGCGCCGTGGCCGAGCGTATGCTCACCGAAATCCGTCACAGGTTGTCCTATCTCAAGGATGTGGGGCTTTCGTATCTGAGCCTCGACCGCGCCTCTTCCTCCCTGTCGGGAGGCGAGAGCCAGCGTATCTATCTGGCCAATTCGCTGGGGAGCGCCTTGGTGGGTTCGCTCTATATCCTCGACGAGCCCAGCATCGGGCTGCATTCGCGCGACACCGACCACCTTATCCATGTAATCAAGCAGCTGCGCGACTTGGGCAATACCGTAGTGGTGGTGGAGCACGACGAGGCCATCATGACGGCGGCCGACTATATCGTGGACGTGGGGCCCAAGGCGGGACGGGAAGGGGGTGAAGTGGTGTTTGCCGGAACCCCGCAGGAGATGCTTTCGCGCGGAAATTCGCTCACGGCCCGCTATCTGCGGGGCGAAATGCAGATAGAAGTGCCCCAAGGCCGCAGGGCGTGGACGCGGAGTCTGCGTCTGACGGGTGCCATGCAGAACAATCTGAAAGATGTTACGGTGGATTTTCCTTTGGGCGTGATGACGGTGGTGACGGGCGTGAGCGGTTCGGGAAAGACCTCCCTGATACGTCAATGTCTCTATCCGGCTCTGCAACGGGCCTTGGGTACCTACCAAGGCGGTGCGGCGCTCAAATACAGAAGCTTGGAGGGCGACATCAAGCAGATAGACAGCGTGGAGATTGTGGATCAGAATCCTATCGGAAAATCGAGCCGTTCCAACCCCGTCACCTATATCAAGGCTTTCGACGACATACGGGATCTGTTCGCCGCCCAGCCCTTGGCCAAGAAACGTCTCTATGCGCCCGGCTATTTCTCGTTCAACACCGAGGGCGGGCGTTGCGAGGCCTGTCAGGGGGAGGGCACCATTCGGGTGGAGATGCAGTTCATGGCCGATTTGCACCTCACCTGCGAGCATTGCCACGGCAAGCGTTTCAAGGAGGAGGTGTTGGAAGTGAAGTATCTCGACAAGAGCATCGCCGATGTGTTGGAAATGACCGTGGACGAGGCCCTGGAGTTCTTCCCCGAGAACGCTCCCGAAGCGGCGGTGAAACGGTTGCGCGCCAAATTGCAGGTGTTGCAGGATGTGGGTTTGGGCTATCTGCATTTGGGGCAGTCGTCGAACACGCTTTCGGGCGGCGAGGCGCAGCGCGTGAAGCTGGCGTATTTTCTGTGCCGGGGCGGTGCCGAGGAGAAAGGACACGTCTTCTTTATTTTCGACGAACCCACCACGGGATTGCATTTTCATGACATCGCCAAGTTGAAGGCTTCTTTCGACGCGCTTATTTCCCGCGGTCATACGGTTTTGGTGATAGAGCATCATCTGGACGTAATCAAGAGCGCGGACTGGATTATCGAAATGGGACCCGAGGGCGGTGACGCAGGCGGAAAATTGCTCTATGCCGGTACGCCCGAGGGGCTTTTGAAGGTGAAGGATTCCTATACGGCGAA
>CAMWVZ010000147.1 GCA_947177845.1 uncultured Bacteroidales bacterium
TCTTAGAACGGGGGAAGGCCGTGCTTGCGGCAGGGCGTATCCACACTCTTGTCGCGCGTAATCATCAGGGCGTGCGCCACCGCCGAGCGGGTTTCTTCGGGGTCTATCACCGCATCCACATAGCCGTAGCTGGCCGCCACATAGGGATTGGCGAACTTGTCGCTGTATTCCTGCATCTTCTCTTGCCGCGTCTGTTCGGGGTTTTCGCTCTCCTTGATGTCTTTGGCAAAGATGATGTTGGCTGCGCCCGCCGAACCCATCACGGCGATTTCGGCAGTAGGCCATGCATATACGAAATCGGCATGGAGGTGGTTGGAGCACATGGCGATGTAACCGCCGCCGTAGGCCTTGCGCAAAATCACGGTAATCTTGGGCACCGTGGCTTCGGAATAGGCGTAGAGAATCTTTGCGCCGTGCCGTATCACACCTGCGTGTTCCTGATCCACACCGGGCAGATAGCCGGGCAGGTCGACAAAGGTTACCAAAGGAATGTTGAAAGCGTCGCAGTAGCGGATAAAGCGCGCGCACTTGTCGGAGCTGTCCACGTCGAGCACGCCCGCCTTCACGCGCGGCTGATTGGCCACAAAGCCCACCGTCTGGCCTTCGATACGCCCGAAGCCCACCACCACGTTGGCGGCGAAGAGTTCCTGCACTTCCAAGAAGGCCGAATCGTCCGACACGGCGCGGATAACATCGCGCACGTCGTAGGGCTTGCGCACATTGTCGGGCAGAATGTCGGCGATATTGACTTTCTTGGGCAGTTTGGGCGCCACGGGCGCGGCTTTCCCCTTGTTGTTGGAGGGAATATAGCTCAACAATTCCTTAATCTGCGCGAAGCATTCCTTTTCGCTTTCGGCGAAGAAATGCGCGTTGCCCGTTATTTCGGCGTGTACCCGCGCACCGCCGAGGTCTTCCTGCGAAATCTTCTCGTGCAGCACGCTTTCGATAACGGCGGGACCGGTGATAAACATCTTCGACACTTGGTCCACTACAAATACAAAGTCGGTGAGGGCGGGCGAATATACCGCACCGCCGGCGCAAGGCCCCAAAATCACCGAAATCTGAGGGATAACCCCCGAAGCCATGGTGTTGCGGTAGAAAATCTCGCCATAGCCGGCCAACGCCCGCACCCCTTCCTGAATGCGCGCGCCGCCCGAGTCGTTGATGCCGATAACGGGGATTTTGTTTTTGAGGGCGTGGTCCATCACCTTGCAGATCTTCATGCCGTGCATAAAGCCCAAGGCACCGGCCACTACCGTAAAATCCTGCGCGTAGATAGCCACGGGACGGCCGTTTACCGTACCGGTGCCCGCCACCACGCCGTCGCCGGCCAAATCTTTCTTCTCCATGCCGAAATCGCGGCAGGAGTGTTTCAAAAACAAGTCTAATTCCTGAAACGAACCGGGGTCGAGAATGCTGTCGATTCGTTCGCGGGCGGTGAGTTTTCCGCTCTCTTTCTGTTTGGCGATGGCCTTTTCGCCGCCGCCGGCCATCACAACGCTTTTGCGTTGTTTCAGATCTTCGCGTTTTTCTTGATTGGTTGCCATAATTACGGGATTATTCTTGGTGTTCACGAAGTTTATTCCACTTCCTTGATATTTTCTCCACAGTCGTCCACAATCATCTTATACCACGCTTTCGGGTATTCGGGTTGAAGCGGGAAAACGATGCGGTCCTGACCGTATTCGCTGCGGATGAAATTGCCTTTGTCGTCGGTTTTCTTGATGTTTCCGTCCATGTATTTCACCAACAGCCAACGGCTCAGGTCTTGCCATTCGCGGAACATGATGCCCGCCTGCGCGTTCGAGAAATTGTTGGCGAATTCCACCAAAGCCGCGTGGTCGGTTTCGTTCTTCAATTCTTCATCGTTATACGAAATGCAGGTCTGGAAACTTTCCTCAATCCGTTTCTGCACTTTCCGTATGTCTACAATCATATCGCTGTAGCGGGTGTAGGCAAAGTTAGAAACGATGTTGAAAAGCCAGAAAGCCGAGGTGGGCGAGTATTCGGCCATATTGCCGTTGCCCTCGCGGAAGCATTCGGGAATTTCGGTGATGCCGCAGTACATGGGCGTGTAGCACGTAAAATAGGTGTCGTCCACGCCGAACCACAGGATACCGCCCACGGGGTCGGGCATCCACGAACGGCATTGCGCGATGAACGAAAAGCCGGTCTGTTGCGTGGAAGTGGCTCTTTCGTGAATGTAATTCCTGCCTTCGTATTCAAAACCCATGGGACGCCAGCGGTAGGGACAGCCGAAAGGACCTGCGCCCAAATCCTTCGACATATCCAGCGACGTGCCTTCGAAGTGGTCGCGCATGAAGTCGAACATATCGTTGAGGGTGAGCTTGCGGTTGGGTTCAATCCACAAAGGCATACGGTGGTTCTTGTTCTCACCGCGGGCGTAGTCTTCGTAGGGCTTGGCCACTTCGGGGTTGGCTTTCATGAAAGCGGCCCACACACGGGCTTCGCAGGCGCGCATACCGCTGAATGAGAGCGGGCAGTAGGTGTCCGAAAAACTGAAATCTTCGAACTTGCCGTTGAAAAGGCCTTCGGATTTGGCGAAATCCACCACATCGGCGGCATAGATGCATTGCAGGTTGGGCAGGTTGTATTTCTTGGCCAGATCCTTGCTGCTGATAGAGGTCTTGCCGTTGGCGGGAATGATTTTGGTGATGCGGGCTTGGTTGGCGTGACCCGAAATGCAGCCGTCGGGAATGCGGTAGGCCACCCAAACGGCGCCTTTCGACTTGCCGCCTTTGCCCACCATTTCCAAAATCCACACTTCGTTGGGGTCGGCAATCGAGAAGCTTTCGCCTTCGGAAGCGTAGCCGTAGGTGGAGGTGAGTTCGTGCATCACCTTAATGGCTTCGCGGGCAGTTTTGGCGCGTTGCAAGGTAATGTAAATCAGGCTGCCGTAGTCTACGATGCCCGTGGTGTCGAGCAGTTGGTGAAGACCTCCGAAAGTGGTTTCGCCGATAGCCAGCTGGTGTTCGTTCATATTGCCGACCACCGAATAGGTATGTCTTGCTTGTTTGATTTGTCCGAGTTTCTTGCCGGTGTCCCATTCGTAAATATCCATCATGGCACCTTCGGGATAGTCGGCGGCGGGACGGTAATAGAGTTCGCCGTAGAGCACGTGCGAGTCGGCGGCGTAGCTGATCATCGTGGAACCGTCTTTGCTGGCCCCTTTGGTAATGAGAAAGTTGGTGCAGGCTTCCACACTGCCGGCCACGGGCAACAGGAGTGCCGCCGAGGCGAGGGCGAGTTTTCTGAAAATCTGTTTCATGGTGATATATTGTTTATTAACTT
>CAMWVZ010000148.1 GCA_947177845.1 uncultured Bacteroidales bacterium
TCATTCTTGAGGGGATTGATGAAAATAGGCATACACCGAAGCGGCTTTCGCCTTTCCTATCACACGTTCCAACTCGCTCAAAGGCAACTCTTTGATGCGCTTCACCGACTTGAATTCCTGCAGGAGCCGCAGGGCGTTTTCCTTGCCGATACCCTTTATCTGCGTGAGCTCGGTGCTTACCAAGCCCTTGAGGTGCCGTTTCCGATAGTGGGTGATGCCGAAACGGTGCGCCTCGTCGCGTAGCAGCTGGATATGCCGGAGCACCTCCGACTTCTTGTCGAGTGCGAGAGGGTGCGGGTCGCCCACCTTGTAGATTTCTTCCAGACGCTCGGCGATGCCGATAAGGAAAATCTCCTTCTCGATGCCCAATTCCTTGAGCACGCCGTAGGCCGAGGAAAGTTGTCCCTTGCCGCCGTCCACCACCACGAGGGGCGGCAGTTCGGCGCCTTCTTCCACCAAACGGCCGTAGTGACGGCGGAACACCTCTTCCATGGTGGCGTAGTCGTCGGGCCCGTTCACGGTGCGGATATTGAAATGGCGGTAGTCTTTTTTCGACAGTTTCCCGTTGCGGCTCACCGTCATGGCGCCCACAGGGTAGTCGCCCTCGAAATTGGAGTTGTCGAAGCATTCGATGTGCACGGGCAGCTTGCTCATGCCCAGCGCTTTCTGTATCTGCACCATAAGTTCCTTGCTCCGACGCTCGGGGTCGGCCAGATCCTGCCGGCGGTTCTTCTCCAAAATGAAATAGCGGATGTTCTGCAAGCTCAAATCCAAAAGTTTCTTCTTCCCGCCCGACAATGGAACCGTGCATTTGAGGGGCGCGAGCGAGAAATCGGGTTCCACGGGCAAAATCACCTCGTCCGCCTCGCTCTTGAATTGTTCGCGGAATTCGAACAGCACCTGCGAGACAAGATCTTCGGGCTTCTCGTCGAGCTTCTTCTTCACCTCCACCGTATGCGACTGCACCACACGTCCGTCTACCACACGCAGATAGTTGTAGTATAGGCTTTTGTCTTCTTCGAGAAAACTCAGCACATCAAGGTCGGCCGTGGAGAGGTTGTTCACAATCGTGGACTTGCTCTGATAGTGTTGCAGGAGGGCGATTTTTTCTTTCAGCGCCTGCGCCTTGCGGAATTCCAGCCGCTCGGCCGCTTCGTGCATCTGCCGGGTGAGGCCTTGCAGAATGGGGCGGATGTGGCCGCGCAAGAGGGTCTTGATTTCGCTCATCTGTTCGGCGTATTCCTGCTCGGTCTGCAAGCCTTGGCAGGGGCCCGCGCAGCGTTTCATCTGATATTCCAGACAAAGCCGCACTTTTCCCGATGCAATGCTCTGTTTGTCGAGACGGTGGGCGCAGGAACGCAGGGGATAGAGTTCGTGAATCAGCTCCAAAAGCGTGTGCAGCGTGCGCACCATAGGGTAGGGGCCGAAATAGGTGGATCCGTCCTGCACGGGACGACGGGTGGGGAATATGCGGGGAAAGGGCTCGTTCGACAGGCAGAGCCAAGGATAGGTCTTGCTGTCTTTGAGCAGGATGTTGTAGTGGGGCTGAAGCCGCTTGATAAGGTTGTTTTCGAGCAGGAGGGCATCGGCTTCGGTGTTCACCACGATATATTCCATGTGGTCTATGTGCGCGATCATGGCGCGCACCTTGCCTTCCTGTTCCTTGTTGAAATACGAATTGACGCGCCGTTTGAGGTTCTTGGCCTTGCCCACATAGATAATCGTGCCCTCCTTGTCGAAATATTGGTACACGCCCGGCTTCTCGGGCAGAATGGGTAGGATTTGCTTCAGTTTTTCGGGTACGGTGCTCATGGTGGACAAAAATACGATTTTCCGTACTTTTGGCCTCCCCGAAAATATGGGGAAAACATTTAATTATGATAAAATCAAAACACTATGGAAAAGTTCTTTAAAGAAATGGACGTGGCGGTGACCGTTTGCGGCGCCGACGGGGAAATCCTCGATATGAACGAGAAATCGCGCAAGACATTTCTGAAACCGGGGCGGGAGGAGCTGATAGGAAAGAATGTGTTGGACTGCCATCCCGAACCGGCGCGTTCCAAACTGGCCGATATGCTCAGCAATCCTCGCAACAACGCCTATACCATAGAGAAAAACGGAATCCGCAAACTCATTTTCCAAACGCCGTGGTACGAGGAGGGGCGTTTCGGCGGGTTCATCGAGCTCTCCATGGAAATTCCCGCCGAGATGCCGCACTATGTGCGGAAACCGCAATAATTTTATATTAATATATTAAGGTCTTCATGACGGAAAACAAAGACGCGCTGAAAGGCCATGTGGCGATATTGGCGTGCAATATCATATTCGGAATCAATATTCCGCTCTCCAAAGTGGTGATGCCGGAATATATTTCCTCCTTCGCCATGGCTTTCTTCCGCACCACGGGAGCGTTGGTGTTCTTTTGGCTGATAACGCTTTTCGTGAAGTGGGAGAAGGTGCCGCTCAAAGATTTGGGCAAACTTGCGGCGGCCTCCGTCTTCGGGGTGCTGCTCAATCAGATGCTGTTCGTGATAGGGCTGGAATTCGCCTCTCCCGTGGAAACGGCTATCGTGGTGACTTTCACGCCTATCCTCACCATGCTTTTGGCGGCCTTTTTCCTGCGGGAACCTATCTCGTGGATGAAAGCGGGGGGCGTGTTGCTTGGCATGAGCGGGGCGGTGCTGATGATTGCCGGCAAGTATATTACCGGCGAGGCGGTGGCCGAAAGCGGACGGAACAGCATCGTGGGCATTCTGCTCTGCTTGGCCAGCGGTCTGTTCTATGCCGTCTACCTGACGGCTTTCCGCAATGTGGTGGCGCGCTACAAGCCCGTGACGGTGATGCGCTGGATGTTCTTCTTCTCGGCGTTGTTCTCCGTTCCCTTCCTGTTCCGCTATGTGGCGCATATCGACTACGCCTCCATTCCGCCGCGAATCTATGTGTTCTTGGGCTATACGGTCTTTATGGCCACAGGCGTCACCTATCTGCTCATTCCTATGGCGCAGAAGCGGTTGCGCCCCACGGTGCTGAGTGTCTACAACTATACCCAACCCATCACCGCCGCCTGTCTGGCCTTGATTCTCGGTCAGGATGGCTTCACGTGGATAAAGGGCTTGGCCGCCCTGTTGGTGTTCTCGGGCGTGTTCTTGGTAACGCGCAGTAAGTCGCGCGCTCAGTTGGAGAAGGAATTGTAGACCCTGTCCCAGTCTTTCCACACCACTTCGTAGCCCTGTTCCTCAATCATCTTCTTCATTTCTTCGGGCGAGCGGTTGTCGTTCACCTCGAACTGCGCCACTTCCTTGT
>CAMWVZ010000149.1 GCA_947177845.1 uncultured Bacteroidales bacterium
TACACATCCCGGCTCAGGTTAACCGTCTGTTTGTCGGGATTGTAGTGGTCGCTCAGCATGCCCGGCACACATTGCACACTCACATCGGTTATGCCGTGGTCACGCAGCATTTTTTCGGCCACGTCCTTGCCCGTCATACCGTTGGGCAGCGGCACTTTGGAATACTTTTTAAACTTGTTCTTTACGTTCGCCTGCACAATCAGGCCCATTACCATCAGGCCGATAAAGATTAACCATGCCAGCGAGATGCCTCCCGTTCCTGCGGTCGATTGCAATATCATCATGGTTTTATTGTGTCTTTTTTTATATTAATATTAAAAGAATCATTAAATCCGACTCCAAGTGGCCCCGTCCTTGCCGTCCATAACACTGATGCCGGCGGCCTTGAGCCTGTCGCGAATGAGGTCGGAGGTAGCCCAATCCTTGTCGGCCTTGGCCTTGGCGCGGATTTCGAGCACAATATCCATAACGCCCTGCAAAGGATCCTCGCCCTCCTGCGCGGCACAGGCCACGCTGTCCTGCAATCCCAACACCTCTTCCACAAAGGAGGCGTAGAGCCTCTTCGCCAACTCCAAGTCTTCGGGACTGAAAGCGGCCTTGCTGTCGGCGGCGGCATTCACCAACTTCACCAACTCGAACAGATGCGAAATGAGGATAGGCGTATTGAAATCGTCGTCCATGGCCTCGTAGCATTTCTTCTCGATTTCCGCAAGCGCGGGCGAAAGACCGGTGGAAGCGGCAGGCTTGATGCGCGCCAACGCACCTTTCATCTGCAAAAGGCGTTGCAGACCCTTTTCGGCCGACTGCAAGGCCTCGTTGCCGAAATCGAGCGTGCTGCGATAGTGCGCTTGCAGAATGAAGAAACGGATGGTCATGGGCGAATAGGCCTGCGAAAGCTTTGCGTGCTTGCCCGTGAAGAATTCGTCGAGCGTGATGAAATTGCCCAACGATTTTCCCATTTTCTGCCCGTCTATGGTAATCATATTGTTATGAATCCAATAGTGACAGGGCTCCTGCCCGTAGGCCGCATGGCACTGCGCGATTTCGGCTTCGTGGTGTGGAAACATCAAATCCATGCCGCCCCCGTGTATGTCGAAGGGTTGGCCTAAGTATTTGCGCGACATGGCCGTGCATTCGGTATGCCAGCCGGGGAAACCTTCGCCCCAAGGAGACGGCCACCGCATGATGTGTTCGGGCTTGGCTTTTTTCCAAAGCGCGAAATCGGCGGTATTGCGTTTTTCGTCCTGCGAAGCGAGGTTGGAACGGGTGGTGTTGAGCAATTCATCCAACACGCGCCCCGAAAGTTTCCCGTAGTTGTATTTCTTGCTGTAGGCCTCCACATCGAAATAGACGGAGCCGTTCACCTCGTAGGCGAAACCCTCCGCCAAGATAGTCTTTATCAACTCAATCTGTTCGATGATATGCCCCGAAGCCAAAGGTTCGATAGAGGGACGCGCCACACCCAACCTATCCATGAACTCGTGGTAGCGGTTGGTGTAGTATTGCGCCACTTCCATAGGCTCCAGCTGCTCCAGACGGGCTTTCTTGGCGATTTTGTCCTCGCCCTCGTCGGCATCGTGTTCCAAATGCCCCACATCGGTGATGTTGCGCACATAGCGCACCTTATAGCCCAAATGACGCAGGTAGCGGAAAACGATATCGAAGGTGACGGCCGAACGCGCGTGCCCCAGATGCGGATCGCCATAAACCGTGGGCCCGCACACATACATGCCCACCATGGGGCTGTGCAGGGGTTTGAAGGGTTCCTTGCGGCGCGTAAGCGTGTTGGTGATGCACAAGTTGTGCGGCTTTACGGTGTTTTCCATAACAGTCTGTTTTATTCGGCCGAGATACGGCGACGGCTGAAACCCGCCACCTGTTTGAGGGGCAGGGCCGAAGCCAGCATACCTATGGCCAAACCTATCAGCAATACTACAAATAAATCTCCAATTTGCCAGTCTACGGGATAGGCATCGGTGATATAACTCCCCTCGCCTCCTCCCAGCTTCACCCAACCGAAGCGCTTTTGCCCGAAAGTGAGCGCACTGCCTATGAGCAGGCCACCTATGGTGCCGCAGACGTTCACCAACATGCCGTTGAGGAAAAATATGCGGCGAATCTGTTTCTCGCGCATCCCCATGCTCGAAAGGACGGCCATGTCGAGGCGTTTCTCGTACATGAGCAACATTTGGTCGGCGGTCATCGTGAAGGTGGCGATGAGCATGATGAAGGCGAACACGAGCATCACGATGAGCTTTTCGGCGCGCATACTCCTGAACATGGCCTCCTGCTGGTCGATACGGTCTTTCACGGTGAAGCCCTCGCCTACCCGTTCCCGCAGGCTCTGCTTCACTTTCTTCACGGAACTTCCGGGTTCGAGGCACACTTCGAGCGCCGACACCCTATCTTGTGCCTTGAAGGCCTGACGGGCGAAATCCAAATCGCAGAAAACGTATTGATTGTCGTATTCGGGAATGGCATTGAAGAGGCCGACGGGATAGACCGAATAAGCGGCCACGGCGGCGGAGGCGCCCAAAGGACGGTCGAGCATACGGGCGTCGACGGTGTAGAGGCGGCAGTCGTGGGCATAGGCCGGCGGTATCTGCATCTGGGCGTATACGCCGCCGCCCATCAGCACCTCGGCGGAGAAGGTGGCTTCGTGGCTCGAGAGGCTGTATTGTCCGGAATAGACGTGGGCGGGAAGGGCGGACACACGCGCGTAGTTGCTGTCCACGCCTTGCAGATAAATCATGCAGTTTTGGTCGCCGTAGGTAAGGATGGCCTGGTCTTTGAGCACTTGGGAAACGGCCAAAACGCCGAGAGTTTCGGCCACGATGCGCGGAAGCTCGGCGGGCGTGAAGAATTTGCCTTCGGCGGCTTCTATCTTCAGGTCGGGGTCGATAACCCAAAAACGCTCGGCCACAAAGCGGTTCATGCCGTTCATCACCGACAGCACAAGCACCATGGCGGCGGTGCTGATGCCGATGCTCAGCATGGCCACCTTGCCGATGACACTCACCAACGGCCTCTTCTTCGCCCGAAAGTAGCGTTGGGCTATTTGCCAAGATAACGTCATTGTTTCAGCAGTTCCTCTATCCTTTCCATGCGGTCGAGGGAGTCGTCGATAAAGAACTCAAGACGGGGCACGATGCGCAGCTGGTGACGCACTTTCTCGCCCAGCAGGCCCCTTATTTCGGCGGTCTTGGTCTTGATTTTCTTCAAGGTGCCTTCCTTGTCCTTATCGGGAAAAAGGCTCAGGTTCACCCTCGCCAC
>CAMWVZ010000150.1 GCA_947177845.1 uncultured Bacteroidales bacterium
GCTCCTACTATTGGGGCGATACCGCGCACATAGGCATCTATCTCTACGACAGCGTCACGTTCAAGAAATGGAACAATGCCGATTTCGTGCAGGTAAGTACCCAACCCGAATACGACTATATCGTCTCGCATACCGAAATATTCACCGCATCGGTGGATGCGCCTATCCCCGTCAGGGATGACGATACGGTTCCTCCCATTCACGATACCACGGGAAGATATATCAAGGTTTATCCCAATCCTGTCGGCCCCGACGGCATCCTGACCATCGAGTCGAACGAGGAGAACCTGTCGAGCATACGCATCTACGCGCTCACGGGGCAGCATCTCCTATATAGAAAACTTTCCGACAAGGGCATCAGTATAGCCCGCATCCGTCTGACGCCCATGGCGCCGGGTTGCTATTTCTACGAAATCAAGACCGTGAGCGGAGGAAGCAAGCGTGGCAAGCTCATCCGACGGTAATTAACCTTGCATTGTGAATGCTTTGATACGGCGGGGCGGTTTTTTAAAACCGCCCCGCCGTATTTTTGTCCGAAAATAGAGGACAATTATGAGCGAATTGGATTTGAGCGTTTATTTCGACCCCTGTCCGTTCTTGGAGACGGATTCGTTCTATCAGGACCAGACCCTGCGTTTGGGCAGAGTGGTGGAAAAATATACGGTACGGGAGCATTTCCCCTCGGCGGAGGGCGCCGATGTGGTGATCATAGGCTTGAGCGAGAGCCGGGGCGTGCAGGAGTCGCGCGAATATGTGTGCAACGGTGCCGACAACATCCGCAAGGATCTCTACAATCTCTATCCCCCGCAAGGCATGGGGAAGGTGGTGGACTTAGGCAATTTCCGTTGCGGTAAAAGTTTGGAAGACACCTATTATGCCATTGATGAGGTGGTGAGTTTCTTCTTGCCGAAAGACACGGTGATTTTGCTTTTGGGCGGAAGTCAGGACCTTACCTACGGCGTGTACCGTGCATACGCCCGACTGCGCCGGATGGCCAACTTCCTTTCGGTGGACGCCCGTCTGAACATAGCCGAAAACATGACGCCCGACGAAAATCCGCAGACCGCGCCCCTCACGCACAACACCTTTATGTCGCGCATTGCGGTGGAGCCCGACAACTATCTCTTCAATTACATCAACATAGGGTATCAGACCTACTTGGTGGACCCGGAAGCCCGCAGCCTGATGAGCAAGCTCAATTTCGACTCGTGCCGCTTGGGCGCTATCCGCGACGATATTCAGGAAACCGAACCCTATGTGCGCGGAGCCGATTGTCTCAGTTTCGACTTGTGCGCCGTGAAGCGGAGCGAGAGCCCCGCCAATCCGTGGGCGCGTCCCACGGGGCTGAACGCGGAGCAGGCGTGTCAGATATTCCGCTATGCGGGCATGAGCCGCAACCTCCGTGTGGCGGGTGTTTTTGAATACTATCCCCTGTTGGACCGCGAAGGGCAGAGCGCGGAACTCGTCTCGCAGATGATATGGTGTTTTTTGGATGCCATGCAGTACCGCATGGACGATCATCCCCTCACGGGAGAGAACGTGGAATTCAAGGAATATATCGTGCCTTTGGAAAATACGGGGCGCGAACTGGTTTTCTACAAATGCAAGCAGACCGACCGTTGGTGGATGGCGTTGCCCTACACCGAAGAGCAGAAGCGGCAATACGGACGGCATTGCTTCCTGCCCTGCGGATACAGCGATTATCAAACCGCCCTGCGCAACGAAATTCCCGCCCGCTGGTGGGGAGCGTTGGGACGGATTAGAATGTAGCGGGCAGGTAGAATCCCTTTCCGTTGTAGATGCAGATGCCCGGCAAGGTGATTTTCTTCTTGTTCCGTTCGGCGCGGTCGGTGTTCGGATAGACTTTCAACGTCTTTCCTTTTCCTGTCGTGATTTCGAGATAGAGCGGGTCTTCCGATTCGTCGTGGGTTGCGTTTTTGAAGACGGCTTTGCAGGCGGCGTTCGGAAAGACGCTCGATACAGGCGCGTAGTAGGTTTGCGAAAGCTCGTCGAGAGAGGGAAATCCCGCCTGACGGCAGATATAGGGCGCTATATCCTCGTTGTCGATAAGGCCTTTCAGTTCCTCTCCATGGGGATGATAGGTGGCGAAGAAAACATCGCCGCCGTTATGCCCGAAAGTGGTCCAGCCCATATAGAAATGGCGGTTGAGCACATCGCTCAACGCCCGCACGCTCTTTCTTCCCGCCTTGTGTTCCTGCATGATTGCGCAAAGCTTCTCCATGTCTTCCGGCCCGATGCTGTCGATGCCGAAATGAGCCTTGACGCTTTGTTGCAGACGCTCGGCAAGCGGCGCTTCGGAGGGTGCGGCGAAAAGTTCCTTTACCGTTTTTTCATACGAAGCCTTGCAGCGGCGTAGAGGTTCGAACAGTTCTTCCGCGCTTGTGCGCGCATAGCCCGAATTGATACGGCGGTTGCCGATGCTCAACCCTCCGGTCTGATGATCGGGCATCACCACCACCAACGTCTGTCCGTCTTTCTCGGCAAAATCCATAGCCACGCCTACGGCACGGTCAAAAGCCAGAAAGTCGAACACGGCGCCCGGCAGGTCGTTGTTGTGCGCGCCCCAATCCACCTTGCTGCCCTCCACCATAAGGAAGAAACCGTTTTCCTGTTGCGAAAGGGCTTCGAGCGCCAAACGTGTCATTTCTTCCAAAGACGGCTGCTCCTGCGGGTTCCGGTCTATCTCGTAGTCCATTTCCTTGGGCGAGAAAAGCCCCCATAGCTTGTAGTCGCCCTGTTGCACGTGTTGTTGGGCTTCGGCAAAACTTTTGGTGTAGGCGATATTCCGGTTCTGCAACTCCTTTTGTGCGTCGTAGCCCTCCTTCATGGAAGAATCCACCCAATACGAGCCGCCGCCCAACAGCAAATCGCAAGGGTGGTGAACCATCTGTTTGGCAATGCGTCCGTAGTGGTTGCGGTTGGGCGTGTGCGCCAGAAAGTCGGCGGGCGTGGCGTGCGGAAAATAGCAGGTAACCACCATGCCGGTGGCCTTTCCCTGCAAACGGGCGGCTTCCAGAAGCGTGAACATGGGGCGGTAGGCAAGCGAGTCGGGAATGTCGAAACGGGTGCCGTCGCGCTCCATGCTGCGGGCGGGGTAGGTGGCTATGAAGCCGTCCTGAGAGCGGTGCCCGGTGGCGTAGGTGCTGCCGGTAGGGGCGGAGTCGCCGATAGGACTGTCGGAACAATACGTGCGCACCAAACCGCGGATGCGGCTGTCGAGCGCCAAGGGAA
>CAMWVZ010000151.1 GCA_947177845.1 uncultured Bacteroidales bacterium
GTCTATCTTCGGCGACCACCAAGACATCTACGCCACCCGTCAGACCGGTTTCGCGTTCCTGGCCTCCAGCTCGGTGCAGGAATGTATGGATTTGGCCGGCGTGGCCCACTTGGCCGCCATCAAGAGCCGCGTGCCTTTCTGCCACTTCTTCGACGGCTTCCGCACCAGCCACGAAATCCAAAAGATCGAGGCCATCGACATGGAAGACATGAAGGCTTTGGTGGACACCGACGCCCTGAACGCCTACCGTGAACGCGCCCTCAACCCCGAACACCCCGTAACGCGCGGCACGGCGCAGAACCCCGACGTATATTTCCAGGCCCGCGAAGCCTGCAATCCCTACTACGACGCAGTTCCCGACATCGTAAACGACTACATGCAGAAGATTTCGGCCTTGACGGGACGTCAATACAAGCCCTTCACCTACTACGGCGACCCCAATGCCGAATACGTGATTGTGGCTATGGGCTCCATCAACGACACCCTCACCGAAACCATCGACTACTTGGCCAAGCAAGGCAAGAAGAACATCGGTTTGATTACCGTTCACTTGTTCCGTCCTTTCAGCGCCAAATATTTGCTCAACGTGCTGCCCAAGACCGCCAAGCGCCTCTGCGTGCTCGACCGCAGCAAGGAACCCGGCGCCGCCGGCGAAGCCCTTTATTTGGATATCGTGGAAGTGATGAGCCACTTGGAAAAACGCCCCGAAGTGATTTCGGGCCGTTACGGGCTCTCGTCGAAAGACACCACCCCCGCCCACATGCTGGCCGTTATCGAAAACATCCAGCTGGCCAAGCCGCAGGACAAGTTCACCGTGGGTATCGTGGACGACCTCACGCACCTTTCGTTGCCCGTCCTCCCCGAAATCAGCACCAGCCCCGAAGGCACCTATGCCTGCAAGTTCTACGGTTTGGGCGCCGACGGTACGGTGGGAGCCAACAAGAACACCATTAAGATTATCGGTAACACCACCAACAAATACTGCCAGGCCTACTTCTCCTACGACAGTAAGAAATCGGGCGGCTTCACCTGCTCGCACCTGCGTTTCGGCGACCAAAAGATTACCTCTCCCTACTTGGTCACCACGCCCGACTTCGTGGCCTGCCACGTGGCCCCCTACATCTTCAAATATCCCATGTTGCGCGGCTTGAAGAAAGGCGGCAACTTCCTGCTCAACTCGTGGTGGGATGTGGAAGAGACCAAGCGTCAGCTTCCCAACGCCATGAAACGCTACTTGGCCGAAAACAACATCAACTTCTACATTATCAACGCCACCAAGATTGCCGAAGAAATCGGTTTGGGCAACCGCACCAACACCATCCTCCAATCGGCCTTCTTCAAGATTTCGGGCGTGATTCCCTTCGAAAAGGCTGTGGAAGAGATGAAGAAAGCCATCATGAAATCCTACGGCAAGAAGGGCGAGAACATCGTCAACATGAACTACGCCGCCGTAGACCGTGGCGCCGACTATGTGAAGGTGGAGATTCCCGCCGAATGGAAGAACCTCGAAGACGACGGCAAGATTGGCCTGCGCGAAGATGTACGTCCCGATTTCATCAAGAATATCGTGGATGTGGTGAACGACCAGAAGGGCGACGACCTGCCCGTGAGCGCGTTCAAGGACATGGCCGACGGCACTTTCCCCGCCGGCACCGCCCGCTACGAGAAGCGCGGCATCGCCAGCCACGTTCCCGCTTGGATTTCCTCCAACTGTATTCAATGTAACCAATGCTCCTACGTATGTCCTCACGCCGCCATCCGTCCTTTCGTGATGAATGCGGAAGAGGTGGCCGCCCTGCCCGCCGGCACCGAAACCATCAAGGCTATCGGCAAGGAATTCGAAGGCATGCAGCTGCGCGTTCAGGTGAGCGTGCTCGACTGCACGGGCTGCGGCAACTGCGTGGACATCTGCCCCGCCAAGGAAAAGGCGCTGGTGATGCGTCCCGTTCTGGAACAGGAAGCGCAGGCCAAGGTTTGGAACCACATGGTAGACCATGTTTCCTCCAAGCAGCACTTGGTGAAGGTGGACCAATCGGTCAAGAACAGCCAGTTCGCACAGCCTCTGTTCGAATTCTCGGGTGCTTGCGCCGGTTGCGGCGAAACGCCCTACATCAAATTGATTACCCAACTCTTCGGCGACCGCATGATGGTGGCCAACGCCACGGGTTGCTCCTCTATCTACAGCGGTTCCTTCCCCTCCTCGCCCTACTGCAAGAACGCTTGCGGCAAGGGTCCGGCTTGGGCGAACTCCCTCTTCGAGGACAACGCCGAATTCGGCCTCGGTATGGCCACCGCCGTCCGTCAGATGCGCGACCGTGCGCAGATGCTTATGGAAAAGGCTCTCGCCGACGAAAAATGCCCCGAAAACATCAAGGAACTCTTCCGCACGTGGATTGCCGGACGCGAAGACGCCCAAATCACCTCCGAAGTATCTCCCAAGATTCTCGAGGCGCTCAAGGGCACGCCCTGCCCCACCTGCAAGCAGATTGCCGACCTCGGCCAGTATCTCATCAAGAAATCGCAATGGATTTTCGGTGGTGACGGCTGGGCCTACGACATCGGCTACGGCGGTCTCGACCACGTCTTGGCTTCGGGCGAGAACGTAAACGTGTTGGTGCTCGACACCGAAGTTTACTCCAACACCGGCGGCCAGGCCTCCAAGTCCACGCCCGTGGGTGCCATCGCCCAGTTCGCGGCAAGCGGCAAGCGGGTTCGTAAGAAAGACCTCGGCGCCATTGCCATGACCTACGGTTATGTATATGTGGCTCAGGTGGCTATGGGTGCCAACCAAGCCCAATACCTCAAGGCTATCCGCGAAGCCGAAGCCTACAACGGACCTTCTCTCATCATTGCCTACGCACCTTGCATCAACCACGGTGTAAAGGCCGGCATGGGACACAGCCAGCTGGAAGAGAAGAAAGCCGTGGAATGCGGCTACTGGCATCTGTGGCGCTACAATCCTTCGTTGGCCGACCAAGGGCAGAACCCCTTCCAGATGGACAGCAAGGAACCCGATTGGAGCAAGTTCAAGGAATTCATCGACGGCGAAGTCCGCTTCAACTCGTTGAAGAAACTCTTCCCCGCCGAAGCCGACGAACTTTTCCAAGCCTGCGAAGACAATGCCAAATGGCGTTATCTGCAATACATGCGCTACGCTTCGCAAGACTGGAGCAACCTCAAGAAGTAAGGTTGACTTTCCTAATTACCCAAAA
>CAMWVZ010000152.1 GCA_947177845.1 uncultured Bacteroidales bacterium
TGCTATGTGTATCGGGAAGATGCCGCTTTCGGCACGGAAATTCCCTCCGACCAAGTGCGCAAGACCTCATCATTCCGCCTGCCGCTTAAGAAAGACCGCCATAAGAATTTCAAATATCCTTCCGGAACCATGTTCGGGCTGTGCTTCACCTCCGATTTGCTCATTGAGGAAGCCGACCCGTGGCGCGAAGAGATTTGGGAAATCATCCGCCAACGCCGCGACTGCACGTTCTTTTTCTTTACCAAACGCATCGACCGCCTGGCCGCCTGCCTGCCCGCCGATTGGGGCGAGGGCTACGAACACGTGGCGGTGGGCTGCACGGTAGAGAACCAAGACCGCGCCGACTACCGTCTGCCCATATTCCTTTCCCTGCCGATACGCCACCGCCTGTTGATAGTCGCCCCCATGTTGGAACGTATCGACCTACGCCCCTACCTCAACCCGCAACACATCGAAGAAGTCTCGGCCAGCGGCGAATCGGGCAAATACGCCCGCACCTTGGATTACAACTGGATACTCGACCTCCGCGCCCAATGCCTCGACGCCCAAGTGCCGTTCTGCTTTCACCAAACCGGTTCCTACTTTCTCAAAGACGGCAAGACCTATCACATTCCCCGCGAAAAGCAACTCTCCCAAGCCCGCAAAGCCGGCATAGACACGCGCCAACCAAGGCAATAGCCGCCCTGATTGTCAGAGATTTTTCGTATCTTCGCACACTTTTAAACACGTTAAAATCAGGCCACCATGGACGGCGTGAAAATCATAGAAATCAAAAAGAGCGTCTTCGAGAGCAACGACAAAGATGCCGATGCACTCCGGCAAGAGCTCAAGGGGAAAGGCGTGTTCCTGCTCAACCTCATGTCCTCGCCCGGCAGCGGCAAGACTTCCACGCTTATCCGCACCATTAACCTCATTAAGGATAAGTTGCGTTTGGCCGTTATGGAAGCCGATATCGACAGCGATGTGGACGCCATCAAAATCAAGGAGGCCACCGGCGTGGAATCCATACAGCTCCATACCGGCGGCATGTGCCATTTGGATGCGGAAATGACCCGCCAAGGCTTGGACGGACTCGACTTGAAAAACCTCGATTTGGCCATTCTCGAAAACGTGGGCAACTTGGTGTGCCCCGCCGAATTCGATACCGGCAGCTGCAAGAACGCCATGATTCTCTCCGTTCCCGAAGGCGACGACAAGCCTCTGAAATATCCCCTCATGTTTTCTATCTGCGACTTGGTGCTTATCAATAAGATAGACGTGCTGCCTTATTTCGATTTCGACCTTGAGAAATGCCGCAGGAACATCTTGAACCGCAACCCCAAGGCTCAAATCATTCCTATCAGCGCCAAGACTGGCGAAGGCGTGGACGCTTTCGCGCAATGGCTGCTGGACGAAGTGAAAAAATGGAATACAAGACAATAAAACATACCGTTATGCCTGAAATGTCTAAAAAGTTCGTGCCCAAACACATGGGCGACAAGAACCCGAATCCCAAACTGCTCAAATTCGCACGGAAAGTTACCGATCGGGCACCCGGTAAATTGAAAGGCATCACCACCAACGACCCCGAATACTGGGGACTGGCGTGTATCTTCGAAGACGAAATGGATGCCAAGACCCGCGAAAGCGCCTTGGATCTGCTGTTGGACGTTATCTCCCAAAAACCCATGCGGGTGCGCGAACACCGCCCCTACCCGCTCTTGGTGGAATGGAACCGAAAGAAACACTACACGCAAACCGATGAAGAATTCGATGCGCTCCTTGATAAGTTGGCCTTTTTAGGTATGTTGGAATATGACTACGGCGACAAATACACCGCCGACGGCCCCGTTCCCGGCACCACCTACAAGCGCGAAGACCGCGAATATTGGGTGCCTCTCTTTGTTCCCGGCTCGGCGGAATACACCAACATGAACACCGAGCTCATGGACAGGCATCCGGAACTGGCGATGTTCTTTGAACGCATGACCTTTCTGCCTCTGGAGAAAATCACACCTATGATTCCCATGGGCGGGGCGGGCATCGGTATGCACGTGATTCCCGTGGAGAAAGCCATTTCCATGGAAAACCAGTCGGTGGACATCGAACATATCTCCTATTGGCTCAAACGCTACGAAGGACATATCGGCGCCTCTATCTGCTCCTGCCGCTACGGACGCAAGCAACTCGACGAAGGTTGCGCCGACGACTACCGCGACTGGTGCATCGCCGTGGGCGACATGGCCGACTACTGCAAGGAAACCGGCCGTGGCCGCTCCATTACCTACGACGAAGCCATGGACATTCTGCGCCGCGCCGAGGAAAACGGCTATGTGCATCAGATTACCAACGTGGACGGCGAAGGCAAGATTTTCGCCATCTGCAACTGCAACGTCAAGATATGTAACGCCCTGCGTACCTCCCAACTCTTCAACACCCCCAATATGTCGCGCAGCGCCTACGTGGCCGAAGTGGACAAGACCAACTGCGTGGCCTGCGGACGGTGTGTGGAATATTGCCCCGCCGGAGCGGTGAAGTTGGGTCAGAAACTCTGCACCTCGCACGGCGAAGTCGAATATCCGAAACAGGAACTGCCCGACACCACCAAGTGGGGCCCCGAAAAATGGACCGAAGACTACCGCGACAAGAACCGCATCAACTGCTATCCCACCGGTACAGCACCCTGCAAAACCGCCTGCCCCGCCCACATCGCCGTGCAAGGATATCTCAAAAAGGCGGCGGAAGGCAAGTATAAGGAAGCCTTGGAACTCATCAAGCGGGAAAATCCCTTCCCTGCGGTCTGCGGCCGCATCTGCAACCGCCGCTGCGAAGACGCCTGCACGCGCGGCACCATCGACAATCCCGTGGCTATCGACGCGGTTAAGAAATTCATTGCCGAACAAGACCTCAAAGCCGAAACGCGCTTTGTGCCCGATATTGTGGTAGCCTCCAACCGAGGCCGCTGGAAAGAGAAAATCGCCATTATCGGCGGCGGCCCCGCCGGGCTTTCCTGCGCCTACTATCTGGCCACCATGGGCTATTATCCCACCGTATTCGAAAAGAACGCCGAACCGGGCGGCATGTTGCGCTACGGCATTCCGTCGTATAAACTCGAAAAAGAAGTTATCGCGGCCGAAATCGACATCATGCGCGAAATCGGCGTGGAAATCCGCACGGGCGTGGAAGTGGGCAAGGA
>CAMWVZ010000153.1 GCA_947177845.1 uncultured Bacteroidales bacterium
CCGTAGTAGCCCATGCCGATATACGAGCGGAAAATTTGGTTTTGGGCGGCCAAGGCGTGCAGGTGATTGAGATATTCGTATTCGGTCATGGGCATAGGCAGATCCATGGGCTGCGTAAGCCGGATGGCCGAAGGCACGGTCTTGTCGATGAGTTCATCGAGGCTCTTTACCCCGATAACCGACAGCATTTTCTGTGTCTGTTCGGCATTGGGCCCGTTGTGACGGCGGGCGAAATTGTTTGTTATCATATCTCTGTATCTTTTGTTTGCTTCGTGCAAAGTTAACAATTTTGAGAGAGAGGCATAACTACCGGATCCTGCTCCCGTGTTTTTTCCAATATAGGATGAGGAAGAAGCCGAAAATCATGCCGCCCACGTGGGCAAAATGCGCCACGCCGTCGGCGGTTCCCCCAATCCCTGCAAAGAGCTCTATCACACCGTAAATCAACACAAACCACTTGGCTTTGATAGGAATGAGGAAATAGAGGAAGATGAGCGTGTTGGGAAAGCACATGCCGAATGCCAGCAAGATGCCGAACACGGCTCCCGAGGCTCCCACGGTAACGATTTGGTTGATATATTGGCTTATGGCTTCGGGCGCGTAGGTCATCGACATGGAATGTATCTCCCACGCCAGCACGCCCGTCTGACACAGCGCCGCGCCTATGCCCGTGATGAGATAGTAGGCCAGAAACCGCTTCCCTCCCCAATAATTCTCCAACGCATAGCCGAACATCCACAGGGCGAACATATTGAAGAAAAGGTGGGAGAAGTTGCCGTGCATGAACATATAGGTGATGAACTGCCAGAAATGGAAGTCGGAGGCCGTAACGTAGTGCAGGCCGAGCCAACGTGTGAGGTCGATGCCCCTCCACGAGAGCGTGAGGTCGGCCAGATAGAAAAGTATGTTGATGATGAGCAGGTTCTTTACCACCGGCGGCAGGAAGCTGAATCCCCGCGGGCTGTAGGAACTGTCGTAGTTGTCGTTATACATGATGCGGATGGTTTAACGTTTTGAAAACATATCGGAAAGCGCTTTTTCGGAAAGAATCCACAGCGTTTTCCTTCCCGAAGGCGAAATCTCGGACTGCGTTTCCGAAAACAAGCGGTTCACGATATAGAACATCTCTTCTTGGCTCAAAGTCGTTCCCGCTTTCACGGACATCTGCCTGGCCATGGCCAAGGCCAAATTTTCTTCCATGCCGGAAGAGGTTTTCATCAGGTTGGCGGCATAGTCGTCCAACAGGTTTTCCAAGATTTCCTGCACGCGGCCTTCCTGAATACCGGCGGGGAAAGCGTTGAGGATAAAGGAATTCGCACCTACCCATTCCACCGCCCAACCCAAGGTGTTGAGCTTGTCGCGCACATCGTTCAGGATTTGGGCGTGCGAGGAGGAAAGTTCCACGGTTTGCGGAAAGAGGGTGTTTTGCGAAGGCACGTTGTCGTTTTGCGGCCTCGCATAGTCGTTGTAGATGATTCTTTCGGAGGCGGCCTCCTGATCTATGAACGCCAGTCCCGATTTGAGGGGTGTGACGATATAGCGGTCGAAAATCTGAAAGATGCGCGCCGTGTCGGAGGTCTTTTCTTCGGCGCCGGCGTTGTGGGTGTCGCCGTGGTTGTTGCGGGTGTCGGCCACCACTTCCTCCATACAATCCAAAAGCAGTTGTTTGGCGGGTTCGTCGGAAGTGTCCCGAAAGGCGGGGCTTTCCTGCATACGTGCGAAACTCTCGCCGTAGGCGGTGCGGTAATCTTTTTTCTCCGCAACGGTGTGAAAAGGATTGTAGCCCGGTTGCAGCTTCACCGACGGTGCCTGCGGAACATACCCCTGCGGCTTATACTGATAGGGAAGCGCCTGTTCGCTCCCGAAATCGAGGGTGTCGCGTATCTGACTCACGCCCAAGGCGTGCTTGCAGGCCGAAAGCAGAAGACCGTAGAGCAAATGTTCGTCCTTGAAACGGATTTCGGTCTTGGTGGGGTGGATGTTCACGTCAATCGAGTGCGGGTCTACCGAGAGATGCAGGAAAAACACGGGGTTCTTCCCTTCGGGCAGCAAATCCTGATAGGCTTTCTCCACCGCGTTGGCAAGGTAGGGGTGTTTCACGAAGCGGCGGTTGACGAACAGGAACTGTTTGCCCCGTCCCTTTACGGCATAGTCGGGACTGCACAGATAGCCCGTCACTTCCACATCGGGTATCTTCTCGGCCACTTTTACCAAACGGCTGTCGAAACTCTTTCCCATTAACGCCACGATGCGTTTCTTGAAATTTCCCGCTTCCAAGAAATAGATTTTGCGGCCGTTGCGGTATAATTCAAAACGGATGTCCGGATGCACCAACGCCACGCGGTTGAATTCCTCCTCCACGTAGCGGTATTCCACATCGTCGCTCTTGAGGAACTGACGGCGGGCAGGGGTGTTGAAATAGATGTTCTTTACCTTGATGCTTGTGCCCGGCGCACAGGCGCAGGGTTTTTCCTGAAGAATCTTCCCTCCCTCTATCACCACCAGCGTTCCCGTCTCGTCTTCTTGCGGGCGGGTCTGCAATTCCACCTGCGCCACGGCGGCAATCGAAGCCAAGGCTTCGCCTCTGAACCCCATGGTTGTCAACGACAGCAAGTCGTCGGCGGTGGCGAGTTTGGAGGTGGCGTGCGCAAGAAAGCATTTCCGCGCGTCTTCGGGTTTCATGCCGCAACCGTTGTCCACCACCTGCACAAGCGTTTTTCCCGCATCCTCGATATGCAGTTCGATTTTGTCCGCACCCGCGTCCACGGCGTTTTCCAACAGTTCCTTGACTGCCGAGGCGGGGCGGTTCACCACTTCGCCGGCGGCAATCTGATTGGCCACGAAATCGGGGAGTATGTTGATGATGCTTGTGTTCATTAGTTCAGTATCCAGACGAGCAACACCACCAGCACGCACAGAAAGATGATGAGCTTGCGGGTGGTAAGGAGTCCTTTGGGTTGTTCCTTGCGTTGGAACGCTTCGCTGATGCGGGCTTTGGCTTCGGCCAAACGCTCTTCTTCGGGCGTTTGGGGGTCGTATTTCTTCTTGAGTTGCTCCATGCGTTCCTTTTCAGGGTCGTAGTAGCGGTTTCCTATGTTAAACTCGCGCCGTTTGGGCGAAGGAAAGAAGTTCGGAAGAAAAGTCCCCATAGCGATAGCGTTTCA
>CAMWVZ010000154.1 GCA_947177845.1 uncultured Bacteroidales bacterium
CCTTGGTATTATACGCCCAAGTTCATCTTCATGACCATTCCCGTGGCGGTGATGGCGGGAGCATTGGTGTATATGTTTACCGGTTGGAGTAAAAAACGTTGGTTCTTTACCTTTTTCCTCCTGTTCTGCTTCGCCTTCCCCGTGTTTTGGATTGCCTACACGGGTGCCAACGTATACGGTGGCTGGCGGCATTCCATGTTTTGCTATTCTCCTTTGGTGGCGATGGCCGGCATGGGCTTTTACTCGCTCTACGAAAGGTTCCGCCGTCCGGCTCTCCGCTGGGGATTCGGCGTGGCGCTTCCCATAGTGCTTCTGGCGGGCCCTATCCGCCATTGCGTGGCCAATCATCCCTACGAATACGTCTATTTCAACGAATTGGCGGGCGGCATCAAGAACGCTTACGGCAAATACGAATTAGACTACTACTACCACTCTACGCGCAAAGCCACCGAATGGGTGCTCAAGCACGCCGACACAACAGCCCTGCAACCCGGGCGGAAATACACCGTGGCCACATGGCATACCGCCTCGGTGGGCTACTATATCAACTTGCTCGACAGCGTGCATTTCCGCCCCGCCTTTTCGCGTATCTATCAAATGGGAAACAACGATTGGGATTATGCCGTCTTCACCGTCACGGGCATGAATCCCGACTGGATAACCAACCGCGAGGTGTTCCCGCCCGTCAACACGGTGCATGTGGAAGAAGTGGACGGCTATCCTATCTGCATTGTGCTGCAACGCACAGACCGCAACGATTTATACGGCTACCGCGCCATGAAAGCGGGCAAGACCGACAGCGCCCTCATCTTCTACAAGGCGGCTTTGCAGGCCAATCCCCACAACGAGCAGGTTTTGGAAAACCTCGGCGATATCTATCTCAACCGCAACCAACCCGACAGCGCGTTGCTATATGCCGCCCGTTGGGCGAATGACGTGCCCTCCAATTCCTCGGCGCTGAACTTGCTTGCCAACGTATATTTTCAGAAGAACGACATTTCGAACGCCCTCGCGGTGGCCGAGCGCATCATCAAGCTCTATCCTGACGACATAAGCGGCTATTGGTTGGCGGCGCACGCCTATCTGCGGCAGAATTCGCAGCAAGGTATGCAAATGGCGCTGAACCGTCTGCAAGCGTTGGTAAAACTCCAGAACTACGCCCCCGCCTATCAGCTGATGGCACAGATTTATCAGGCGGCAGGCGAAACCGCCGCCGCACGGCAATGTCAGAATATCGCGTCGCAACTGCAACGATGATTATTCAGGAAATTGCATGTCCTGAATATTGAGCTGAATGCTGGTGTTTCCGTTGAAAGAATTTTCTTCCAAGTGATAGCACACATCGAACGGCTTTTTCCGTGCAATCCGTTCAAAGGCGTCGCTCTGTTTGAAAGCGATGCTTTCGAAGCGTTTTGTGGGTGAATTTTGCTGAAACAAAAGCAGTTTGAGGTGCTTTTCCTTGATGCGGGACACTTTCTCGGTCAACACGTTCTTTGTCACGAACAACGGGTTGAGGTTCTTGGGGCCGAAAGGCGCGAATTCCTTAACTGCCGCCACTAATTCGGGCGTAATCTGTTCGAAGGAAAGTTCTTCGTCTATTTCGATTTCCTGCTGAGGTTCCTCGCCGTTGAGGTTTTCGAGCACAATCTTTTCGAAAGTATCCTTGAATTTCTCGTAATTCTCCAGACGGATAGTGAGCCCCGCCGCATACTTGTGTCCGCCGAAATGGTCAATCAGCCCCATGTCGGCGCAAGCGGAAATGGCTTCGTAGATATTGAAGCTTTTCACCGAGCGCGCCGAACCCACGAGGGTGTTTTTGTCGGCGTCGGCGGTGGTGAAAACGATGGTGGGGCGGTAGAAGGTTTCGGTGAGGCGCGAGGCCACGATACCCACGATACCCTGACTCCATGCCGCATCGAAAACCACCGTCGAGGCGCGGTTTTCCTCCGTCTTGTCCACAATCATCTCCAAGGCCTCCTGATAGGCCGTGTGGTCGAGGTTCTTCCGTTCCGTATTGATGGTGTTGATGAAACGGGCTATCTTCTCGGCTTCGTCCATTTTCTTGCAAATCATCAGCCGCACCGCGTCCTTGCCGTCGCTCACGCGGCCGGTGGCATTCAGGCGCGGCCCTAACGAAAACACCAAATCGCTGTTCGAAATCTCTTTGTCGTAGTAGCGCGACATGCTGGTGCCTCGGGCGGGAGGAGCGGGCAGAAACTTATGGTTTTCGGGACGATAGGCCTTGATGTTGGCATAGCGGAAAAGAGTTTCGAAGCCCGGACGGGGACGGGTGTTCACCAACATCAAGCCATAATACGACAGAATGCGGTTTTCGTCCACCACGGGCACGATATCCGAAGCGATGCTCAGCGCCGCCAAATCGAGCAGGGGATAGATGTATTCGCGTTCGCTGAGGTGGTGGGCGAGACTGTAGGCCCACACCAATTTCAGCCCCACGCCGCAACCCGAAAGATGCTTGCAGGGATAAGGGCAGTCTTCCCGTTTGGGGTCGAGCACCGCGTAAGCCTGGGGAATCTTGCCTTCGGCGAGGTGGTGATCGCACACAATCACATCAATGCCCTTCTCTTTGGCATAAAGCACCTCCTCCACCGCCTTGATGCCGCAGTCGAGCACAATCATCAGGCTCACATGGTTTTCGTGGGCGTAGTCGATGCCTCTTTTCGACAAACCGTAACCGTCTATGTAACGGTCTGGAATGAAAAATCCAAGATTGTCGGAACCCGACAAAAGTTTTTCTAAAAAAATGTAAACCAACGATACCGCCGTGATACCGTCCACATCGTAATCTCCGTAAACGCAGATTCGCTCTTTGTTTTCCACCGCTCTGTGCAGCCTCTCCACGGCCTTGTCCATGTCTTTCATCAAGAACGGATCGTGCACGTCTTCGAGTTTGGGATGAAAGAACTTCTCCACCTCTTGGGGCGTACATATACCGCGTTGGAAAAGCAATTTGGCGACGACGGGATTAGTGTGCAGGCCCTCGGGTATGTCTTGCTCTACATTTTTTAACTTCCATAATTTATTCACAGTGTATATATTAAACAAATCGAAAAGCCGGGATTTTCCCTCTTGCCGGCAGTGGAACCTATCGACCCGAAGGTCAAACCGCAAATTTAACTTTTTTT
>CAMWVZ010000155.1 GCA_947177845.1 uncultured Bacteroidales bacterium
GCCACACCGCCGCCGGGCACGATACCTTCTTCAACGGCAGCGCGCGTAGCGTGCAGAGCGTCGTCGAAGCGGTCTTTCTTCTCCTTCATCTCCACTTCCGAAGCGGCACCCACATAAATCACCGCCACACCGCCGGCCAACTTGGCCAAACGTTCCTGCAACTTCTCGCGATCGTAGTCGGAGGTGGTCTTCTCAATCTGCGACTTAATCATGTTGACACGATCCTGAATATCGGCTTTCTTGCCCTTGCCGTTCACAATCGTGGTGTTTTCCTTGTCAATCGTGATTTTTTCGGCCTGTCCGAGCATGGTCAGATCCACATCCTCCAGCTTCATGCCCTTTTCTTCCGAAATCACCATACCGCCGGTCAGGGTGGCGATATCTTCCATCATTTCCTTGCGACGGTCGCCGAAACCGGGAGCTTTCACCGCGGCAATCTTGAGCGAGCCGCGCAGACGGTTCACCACCAAGGTAGCCAAGGCCTCGCCGTCGATGTCTTCGGCAATCACCACCAAAGGACGACCGGTCTGCACCGTCTTTTCCAACACGGGCAGAAAATCCTTCATCGTGGAGATTTTCTTGTCGTAGAGAAGCACGAAGGGATTTTCCATAACGGCTTCCATTTTTTCGGTGTCGGTGACGAAATAGGGCGAGATGTAACCCCGGTCGAACTGCATACCTTCCACCACCTTCACATTGGTTTCGGTGCCTTTGGCTTCTTCGATCGTGATGACGCCTTCTTTCTTCACCTGTTTCATCGCTTCGGCAATCAGCTTGCCGATGGTGTTGTCGTTGTTGGCCGAAATCGTGGCGACTTGTTCGATTTTTTCAATGCTGTCGCCCACCTTGCGGCTCATCTTCTTGATTTGCTCCACCACTTCGGCCACAGCCTTGTCGATACCGCGCTTCAAATCCATGGGGTTGGCACCGGCGGTAACGTTCTTCAAGCCCGTGCGGATAATGGCCTGCGCCAAAATCGTGGCGGTGGTGGTGCCATCGCCGGCAATGTCGTTGGTCTTGGAAGCCACTTCCTTAACCATTTGCGCACCCATGTTCTCCACGGTGTCTTTCAGTTCCACTTCCTTGGCCACGCTCACACCGTCCTTGGTGACGTGGGGAGCGCCGAACTTACGGTCGATGATGACGTTGCGGCCTTTGGGACCCAAGGTCACCTTCACGGCGTCGCACAAAGCGTCCACACCTTTTTTCAATCTATTTTTCGCTTCTTGGTCGAAAAGAATTTCTTTCGCTGCCATGATCTATGTTTCTTTTAAGTTTTAAACAATCGGTGAATTAGAGAATGGCGAAAATATCGCTTTCACGCATAATCAGATAGGCGGTGCCGTCCACGTTGATTTCGGTACCCGAATACTTGCCGTAAAGCACTTTGTCGCCGGCCTTCACGCTCATGGGCTCGTCTTTCTTGCCGGGACCCGCGGCCACTACCACACCTTGCTGGGGTTTTTCCTTGGCGGTGTCGGGAATGATGATGCCGCCGGCGGTCTTCTGCTCGGCTTCCATAGGCTCAACCAAAACGCGGTCGGCCAAAGGTTTGATGCTAAGTTTCTTTGCCATTTTATTAAAGTTTTAATTTTTTTCGTTCACGCTCCCTCTCACGGCACAAAGTGTGCCGAAGCCCCGGGAGTCCTGCGGACACTGACATTTTTTCAGCCCTTTCGACTTTTTCCTGCCAAAAGGTGCTCCATCCCTACATCAAGTCCACGCTTCTCTTGAGGAAGTTGTGCAAGGCCTCGCCTTTCAGCAGACCGTTGCTCAGCAAGGCCAAGTCGATAAGCTGCCCCACCCGCTTGTTCTCCTTGCCGTAGGCCGCCAGCAAATCGCGTTCCTTCTTGCCCAAATCGGCCAACTGACGGTCGAGATCGGAAAGGCGGTCTTTGTCGGAAGCGGGAATATCCTCGGCCTTCACATCCCTGTTCAGCGCATGAATATCGTCTTTCTGCTTCTGCAAGCCCGTCCGTTCCTCCACTATCGGCTTCATCTTGTCGCCCAAGGCTTCCTTCTCCTCGCTCAACAGTTCTTTCACCAAACGGTGATCGGTGTTGACCACCAGATTAATCTGGTCGCCCATTTTGCCGTAGAAGCCCATTTCGGGATTGATTTCCGCCATATCCTTCATGCGGCGCATAAATTCCGAGCGCGTAATCATCACAGGGTCTGCATTTTCTCCCATCGCCTCGAAATCCACCCTATACATGCCCCCCGTCTGCGGCATCTGTCCTGTAAAGATGCCCCGCAAATCGTCCTGCTCGCGCTGCGTCAACGCCACCTTCGCCGCTTCCTCCTTCACAATCAATTTCTCCACCACATCCGAATCCACCCGCATGAAACGGAAATCGGGATTCTTCTGCTCCATGTAGTTGATGAAAGGCGTGTCGAAAGCGCCGTCCAGCACCAACACATCGTAGCCCTTGGCCTTGGCCGCCTGAATGTAGCTGTATTCCGCATCCACCTGCGACGCATAGAGGAACACTAATTTCTTATCCTTGTCGGTCTGATTGTCGGCAATGGCCTTCTTGTATTCTTCCAAGCCGAAATACTTGCCCTCGGTGTTCTTGAACAGATAGAATTCCATGGCCCTCTCGGCGAATTTCTCGTCGGTGAGGATGCCGTACTGCACGAAAATCTTGAGGTCGTCCCACTTGCTTTCGTAGTCGGAGCGGTTGTTCTTGAACAAATCGGCCAAACTGTCGGCCACTTTCTTGGTGATGTGGCTCGAAATCTTCTTGACATTCCTGTCGCCTTGCAGATACGAGCGCGACACGTTGAGCGGAATATCGGGCGAGTCGATGACCCCGTGAAGCAGCGTGAGGTATTCCGGAACGATGCCCTCCACGGTATCCGTCACATACACCTGATTGCAGTAGAGCTGAATCTTGTTCTTCTGCAATTCGAGGCGGGAGGAAATCTTGGGGAAATAGAGAATACCCGTCAACGTAAAGGGGTAATCCACATTCAGATGAATATGGAAGAGAGGGTCGGGCGCGGCCGGATAGAGGTCGTGATAGAAATCGGTGTAGTCTTCGGGCTTGAGCTCCGAAGGCTTGCACATCCACTTCGGATGCGTCTCGTTGACCACCAAATCGCGGTCGGTATCTTCGTATTTGCCGTCCTTCCA
>CAMWVZ010000156.1 GCA_947177845.1 uncultured Bacteroidales bacterium
CATGGAAACAAAGAAAAGACCTAGGATTTTGATTGTGAACGATGACGGGATTTTTGCGCCCGGCATCAAGTTTCTTACCGAGGCCGCCCGCAAATTCGGGGATGTCTTGGTGGTGGCTCCCGACGCTCCCCGCTCGGGACAGTCGCACGCTATCACGCTCACGTCGCCCCTGCGCCTGCAGGAGGCGGGCGTTGAAGACAACGTGCGCCGCTTCAGCTGCAACGGAACGCCCGCCGACTGCGTGAAAATGGCGGTGAAAGTGATTTTGCAGGGCGAACATCCCGATTATGTGTTTTCGGGTATCAATCACGGTAGTAACGCGGCATCGAACGCCATTTATTCGGGCACGATAGCGGGCATTGTGGAGGGTGCGCTCTCGGGTGTGCCTTCGGTGGGTTTCTCGCTTCTCGATCACTCGCTTCATGCCGATTTCAAACCGATTATGCCTTATGTGGAGCGGATTATAAAGGCTTGCATCGAATCGGGACGCAAGGATATATGCTGGAATGTGAATTTTCCGCGTCTGCCCGAGGGCGACATCAAGGGTATCAAAATCTGCCATGCGGCGGAAGCGGTGTGGAAAGAGGACGCTTGGGAGCGCGAGGACCCTACGGGGCGCAGATATTATTGGATTACGGGCGAATTCGAGAACACCGACCCGCGTACCGACACCGATTTATATTATTTGGAACAGGGCTATGTGAGCCTTGTGCCGCTCAAGGTGGATTGGACGGACTACGAGGAGTTGGGGCGTTTGCAGAAAGAATTGAAGTTATAGGGCAATTCGCTGCGGAAAACTGCCAAAACATCACGCACTTTCGAGAAATTCGGGGGTGCGTTTTTTATTTTAGGCAGAAAAGTATGACAAATCGACAGACACAGGGTTTTGGCACAGGCTTTGCCTAATAGCGTCCGTGTTCCACGATAAAAAACACGGTTCGGCAAGAGCCGCATTAGTAACGCAAAAAATTTTAAAGTTATGGGAAAGATAATCGGAATCGACCTGGGAACCACCAACTCCTGCGTAGCTGTTATGGAAGGCAGCGAAGCCGTTGTTATACCCAACAGCGAAGGTCACAGAACAACTCCTTCCATTGTGGCGTTTGTGAAAGACGGTGAACGCAAGGTGGGCGACCCCGCCAAGCGTCAGGCCGTTACCAATCCGCAAGGCACCGTTTACTCCATCAAGCGTTTCATGGGTGAAACGTTCGACCAAGTGAGCAGCGAAGTGGGCCGCGTTCCCTATAAAGTGGAAAGAGGCGACAACAACACGCCCCGCGTCAAGATTGGCGACCGCGCCTACACGCCTCAGGAAATCTCGGCCATCGTGCTGCAGAAGATGAAGAAGACCGCCGAAGACTACCTCGGCACCACCGTTACCGAAGCGGTGATTACCGTGCCCGCCTACTTCAGCGACTCGCAGCGTCAGGCCACCAAGGAAGCCGGTGAAATTGCCGGGCTCACCGTAAAACGTATCATCAACGAACCTACGGCGGCGGCCTTGGCCTACGGCCTCGATAAGTCGCAGACCGACAAGAAAATCGCCGTGTTCGACCTCGGTGGCGGTACCTTCGATATTTCGGTATTGGAATTGGGCGACGGCGTGTTTGAAGTGAAATCCACCAACGGCGATACGCACTTGGGTGGCGACGACTTCGACCAACGTATCATCGAATGGTTGGCGGATGAATTCCAGAAGGAAGAAAACACCGACCTGCGCAAAGACCCCATGGCCTTGCAGCGTTTGAAGGAAGCCGCCGAAAAGGCCAAGATAGAGCTTTCGAGCTCCACGACCGCCGAAATCAACCTGCCGTATATCACGGCTATCGACGGCACGCCCAAGCACTTGGTGAAACAGCTCACCCGCGCCAAGTTCGAGCAGATTTGCGACGACTTGATTCAGCGCACGATAGAACCTTGCAAGAAAGCCATGGCGGATGCCGGCTTGCAACCTTCCCAAATCGACGAGGTGATTCTCGTGGGTGGTTCGACCCGTATTCCCAAGGTGCAGGAAATGGTGCAGAACTATTTCGGCAAGGTGCCTTCGAAGGGTGTGAACCCCGACGAAGTGGTGGCTATGGGTGCCGCTATCCAAGGCGGTGTGTTGACCGGCGAAGTGAAGGACGTGTTGCTGCTCGACGTTACCCCGCTTTCGCTGGGTATCGAAACCTTGGGCGGCGTGTTCACCAAACTCATCGAGTCGAACACCACCATTCCCACGCGCAAGAGCGAGGTGTTCAGCACGGCGGCCGACAACCAGCCTTCGGTGGAAATCCACATCCTGCAAGGCGAACGCCCCATGGCGAACCAAAACAAGAGCATCGGGCGTTTCCACTTGGACGGCATTCCCGCCGCTCCGCGTGGCGTGCCTCAAATCGAAGTTACCTTCGATATCGATGCTAACGGTATTCTCAACGTTTCGGCCAAGGACAAGGGCACGGGTAAGATGCAGCAAATCCGCATCGAGGCTTCTTCGGGCCTGAGCGAGGACGAAATCAAGAAGATGAAGGCCGAAGCCGAAGCCAACCGCGATGCCGACATGAAGGCCAAGGAACAGGCCGACAAAATCAACGGTGCGGACGCTATGGTGTTCCAGACCGAAAAGCAGTTGAAGGAATACGGCGACAAGATTCCTGCCGAAAAACGCTCGGCTATCGAGGCGGCTTTGAAAGACACCAAGGCTGCGTTGGAAAGCAAGGATCTGGCGCAAATCGACGCCGCTTCGGCCAAGTTGAACGAGGCTTGGCAGGCTGCCTCGCAAGAGATGTATCAGGCGCAGCAGCAGGCCGCCGGTGCGCAGGGTGCTCCCAACGGCGCGGGCTTCGACCCGAACATGGGCGCCAACCCCGGTGCGGGTGCAGGCGCGGGTCAGCAAGGTGCTTCCGACAACGGCAACGTTACCGACGTTCCTTTCGAGGAGGTGAAGTAAGCGGAGATTTCCCGATACGGAAAGGGCGGGCTCATTCGAGCCCGCCCTTTTTTATATCGCCGTTCCGCGCTTACGGAACGTAAATTTGGATTTTTTGAATCGTTGCGTTTACTTTAACAAGATACAGTCCGTTGTGGCTGACCTCAATCCGATGCCGTGTTCCCTTGTAGATGCAACGGCCCATGATGTCATA
>CAMWVZ010000157.1 GCA_947177845.1 uncultured Bacteroidales bacterium
TACTTTCTACCGCATCGTGTCCGCCTTGGGCCTTACGGTGGAACTCCACCCTGCCATTTAGTCTCGTACTCCTTCTCCCCCCGTGTGATGGGCAAAATTTTGTGTTCCACAAAAAACACAAATACAACCATTTAACAATTTTTAACATTTCAATCTTCGATAAAATCGGCAATTCTACGATATAAGGGGTATTAAGCTAAAGAAATGCCCCGAAGCGAAAGAACACAGAAGAGGATAAAGCGCACGCCTGCGGAGAAGGAGGCTATCTATGCACTGCCTTTGTCGGCGCAGTATGAGGTGGTCTGCGTGAATGTGGCCACCCGTCACCGTGTGTTGCAGCACGTTCTTGTGGACCCCGCCGCCCGCGACTACAAGCAGGTTCGTGCCGTGGCAGTCGCCTATACCGAGGAATGCGACTGTTGGATAAATCCGATTGTGGACAAGAACGCCCCCGATGGTCGCAAGAAAATCTATCCAGGCATCGAAGACAACGCCAATCCCGATTTGTTCACCGAGAAATACGGCTACATTGATGTTAAATCGCCTATCAACAAGAGCAATATTGTGAGTAACGCCAATTCGGCTTGTTTTCAGGGAGCGATAGCGGTTCTCACAGATTTTTATTTGTGTGATGTCCTTTCGATTTACAAGGCAAAATCCATCACTTTCGATATTTTCTTCGGACGCAACATAGACAAGGACGGGAAGCCCAACTACACCAAAGACGAGGTGCATTGGTTCATAAACGGAACTCTATATAAGCTCAACAGGCCGGGAAAGAATTAATCCTTCTCGGCCTGAGGTTTTGCATCCTGGCCGGATGCTTTCAACGGTTTTACTGTCTCCCCGTGACACAAAAGTACAATAACTTTCCCTACCCACCAACTATTTAACAATTTTTAACATTTCCCCTTCCGTACAGAGGCGCGCGGTGGGCAAAACGGGCAAGCAACGGGCGGGGTGTTAGCCTACGGAGATGATAGGTTGTCCGAAGAACGTAGACAGCATGGCGAGCGTGGCGATGGTGAAGTTATGTTGCCCGCTAAGCCACTTCGTTATCTCGCTTGGGCGGCGTCCGAGCGCATCGGCGAACTGCTTTTTAGAAAGACCACGCTCGTTCATCAGAGCATATATGCGATCCGAAATTTCAAACGAAAGCTCGGTTTCTTTCCTTATCTCCTCAGGTATCGGTCCGAGCATTTCTCTAAGAGTTCTGGCTGCACGTTTCATAACTCAAAAATATTGTCGGTTTCTATCGTCGATTCGGTAACCGTTACCGAGCCCTCGGATATACCCTCGTTTAGAAGTTTTTCAAACTTCTGTAAAGTCATGACATAGGCTTTGAGGTTCTCCTCTTCCTCGTAAGTGCGCGTTTTCTTAACACCGCCGTTGCCGAGAATAAGAATTTTATCCGACAGACGGAGGCAGTATAATCTGAGTTTTGAAGCGATGACGGGTAATGCCACCACCGAGTCCGTTGCCTTACCCTCCCGACGAAAATAGCGCTCTTGCGCTCCCGTGCGGGCAATACGGGTTATAAATGCCGCAATGCGCGAATAATCTTCGCTATATTCGGCATCATCAATGAATTTTGAGATGAATTTCTCAAATTCATTTTCGGTATCACGGAGAAATTGCAAGGTATAAATCGTGCAATTCTCACTTTCGTTAATCAGGTATAATTCTACTTCACTCATATTACAAAGATACAAAAAATATTTCACTTTGGGGTGAAATATTTTCGCACAAGGGCAAAACGGCGCGTGCTCCGTGTGGATGTCTTGTGCGCTGTGGGCAGGAGAAGCGGCGGACATCCACACGGGGCGGCTGTCACTTTTAACAAAACTTTAACAAAATTTAACAAACGTTAACATTTTCATATTGTTATAACCACTATCTTTGTCCCCGTAAAACACCACCCCAACCAAGAAAACCATTAGTTTTTTTGAAAATATTACCTTTGTACATTATGGCATTACCTATTCAAGGCATCCCGACACTCTACGGCAAAGAAGCGCGCCGTTTCCGCGATATGGCGGACAAGGCGGAGCGCCGTTTCGAGAAGAAAGAACGCGAGGGGAAAAGCAGGGATGTGACCCAAGACCCCGAGTATCAAATGACTTTGTCTATTCTGAAAAAGTCGCATTTGATTTAGTCATTCTGTTTTAGCAAGATGTCGCGCTCGAATGTCTCCGAAAAGGTTTGCTGGAGCGTCAAACCTTTAACGGAAGAACTTCTAAAGGAGTGTTTTCCGTTTACGTGTGGACTTGACTCCGATATGGATAGTTTCTTCAAAAAGGACGCCATTGCCTACACTCGCTTCAAAATGGGAGTCTCTTATTGTGCCTGTCTGGATACAGACCCTCGGCAGATTATGGCTTGTTTCACCTTGGCGAACGATAGTCTCCGTATCTATGATTTACCCTCATCCCGACGAAATATGATGTGGGGCTTTTCCCGTCACGAGAAGATGCTGAAACGCTATCCGGGGGTGCTGCTGGGGCGTTTGGCTGTTTCGGAAAAGTTTGCCCGGCAAGGTATAGGTTCGCAGGTCATCAACTTTTTAAAACGTTGGTATCGTGATTTTCCCGAAAGAGCGGCGTGCCGTTTCCTGATTGTTGACGCAAAAAACACGCCGGAAGTGTTGGCGTTCTACGAAAAGAACAAGTTTGAATATCTATTTTCTTCCGAATTTCAAGAAGATCTATACACAAAGCCGGCCGCCGATGAAAAGGAAAAAGAGCGGCGGAAGAAAAACCCGCGGAAGTTGGCCACAAGGCTTATGTTTTTCGACCTGATAAACCTGTAACTACCCATTGCAGTCCCAGCGCACAACACGGCCGTTTTGCCCTTGTTGTGGGCAGGAGAAGCGGCGGATAGGAGCAATAGACTCCGTACAGCCCTGCCTTTTTTATACTCTTCCCAATTCTACTACATTTTTGTGCTTCACAAAAAACTAAAATACAACCATTTAACAATTTTTAACATTTCAAACTTCGATAAAATCGGCTTTTCTACGATATAAGGGGTATTAAGCTAAAGAAATGCCCCGAAGCGAAAGAACACAGAAGAGGATAAAGCGCACGCCTGCGGAGAAGGAGGCTATCTATGCACTGCCT
>CAMWVZ010000158.1 GCA_947177845.1 uncultured Bacteroidales bacterium
CCGCCGCCGAACAAATGCCCAACCTTATCGACCTCTCGCAACGTCAGGCCGAGGCTTTGCTCGAAACCTACGGCTTGAAAGTGGGGCGGGTGACTTCGGTGGATTGGGTAGTGAAAGGCTCGGTGGTGCGTCAACTCTATGGGGGCGCGGAAATTGCGCCGGGGAGCTCTATCCGCAAAGGTTCGGTGATAGATTTGGAAGTGGGTAACGGAAAAGCCAAATGGAAAAATCCGAAGGATACCATTGGCATGGCTTTGCAGGACAGTGTTTTGCAAGAAGACCTTTTCGACGAGGACTTTCAAAATGAAATGAGCGATGAGGATTAAAAAAAACATCTATACCGCGGCTTTCGTGTTCCTTTCGGGTTTGATTTTGGGAGGAGTTCACGCGCAGGAGCCGAGGGGAGAAAGTCTGCGCCCCCTGTTGGAAAACGCCGCTCTGCAAGGAGCATCCGATAGACAGGAACCCGCCCGTCCGCAGCGTGCGTTTCGTCCGAAAGCCGCGGGAAATCCTGCAAAAGCAGGCGAAACCAAACGGCTCACCCTACCTTTCTTCGAAGACTTTTCTCAAGACGGCCCCTATCCCTCGCCCGAGCGTTGGGAGGACAAAACGGTTTTTGTCAACAATACGTTTCCTCTCTACCCGCCCACCTATGGGGTTGCCACTTTCGATGGCCTGGACTCCGAGGGAAAGATTTATTCGCAAGCCCGCGCGGGAGCCTCGTTTTGGGCAGATACCCTCACCGTGCTTCCGCTTCGTTTGGATTCCATTTTCGACCCGGAACCCCGCGCCCTCACGCCCGCCGATTCGGTGTACATCAGTTTTTGGTATCAACCGGGGGGCGGTTTGGGAGCAACTTCTACGAATACCTGCAGGGGCACCGCCCCCACATCGAGCGATGTATTGAACCTCGAATTCTTCACACCCATCGACTCTTCGTGGTTCATCGCTTGGTCGAGTCAAGGCATGGATATGGAGACCTTCTGTCCGAATTGGAACAGCGACACCGTGCCGGTGCAGGACAAACAATACTTCCGCCAAGTTATGGTGCCCGTTACCTCTATCGGGCATTTTCACAAGGATTTCCGATTTCGTTTCCGCAGCCGGTCTACGATAGACGCCAACGAACAGTCTACCGGCGGACAGTGGCATATCGACTATATCTATATCAACGCCAACCGAAGCCGGAACGAAACCTGTGTTTCGGATGTGGCCTTCGCCGGCGTGAGCCCGTCCTTGCTCAAGGACTATTCGCAGGTTCCCCGCCGGCAGTTCACGCCCTCCATGCTGCGACAGAATCTCGATGTGCGTTTCGCCAATTTCGGCGAACAACTGCTCAGCTGCCACTATCAATACGAATTGCTGGATGCCGAGGGCTCGCAACTGTCCCTTTATCCCGCCGATGAGCCTCTCACCTTCCAGCTTTTTCCCTTCTTTTCCGACGGCTACCGAACCTCTCCCGAAATTTCATCCGCTCCCTTGCGTTACGCTTTCGACGACTTGCAGGAAAGCTATACCCTGCGGCATATCCTTTCGTCGGGTATTCACAACACTTACAGTGCCGTGAACGACACCATCACCCTGCAACAGTTTTTCGGAAACGAATTCGCCTACGACGACGGTAGCGCTGAAGCGGGCTGGGGGCTCAACTACGCGCAGGGAACTTTCGCCTATGCTTTCGAACTTACCCAACCCGACACCCTCACGGCGGTGAAAATCTTTTTCAACCGTTCATTCGGCAACGAAAATATAGTGCCTTTCAACTTGGTGGTATGGAATGCGGGCACCACCGACACTGCGCCCGGCGAAATCCTCTACAAGAAAGAAAATCTGAAAGTGAAAGTCGAATCGGGCATCAACAGGTTCGTGCACTATGCTTTGGATACAAATCTGATGCTTCCGGCCGGAAAATTCCATATCGGCATCGAGCAAACTTCCGATGCTTTCCTCAATATCGGTTTCGACAAGAATTCCGATTTGCAGGGAAAGATACTTTACTCGTATTACGACCCCATACAACATACATGGTCTTGGTACACAAGCCTCTATACGGGAGCGTTGATGATGCGTCCCGTTTTCGGAGCCGAGGGGGCGGGAGAACCGACCACGGCCAACGAAAAACGCACGGCTTGTGGAAAAATCCATGTGCAGCCCAACCCGGTGCACAACGGAACGCTCCATGTGGAATTGCCGGAAAATCTTTCTTCCCAAACCGTTCCGACGGTGCGGATTTTTGATATGCGGGGCAGGGAAGTTTATCGTGAAAAATATCAGGAAACCCTCTCGGTGGGCGGTCTCGGTGCGGGCGTGTATGTTCTTCGCCTTACGCAAGAAAACCGTGTGATGGGTTTCACCAAAATCGTAGTATTGTGAAAACGGATGATATAGAATTGCAAGACGAGGAATTGCAGGACGACGAAACACAGGAGCTGTACGAACATTTCCGTTTTGAGGCCGACCCCGGCCAGGCCCCGCTCCGTTTGGATAAATTCTTGGTGGACAGGCTTTCCGGAACAGCGCGCAACCGCATTCAGAACGCCGCCAAAGCGGGCAATATCTTAGTGAACGGCAAGAGCGAAAAGCCCAACTACAAGGTAAAGCCCGGCGATGTAGTGAGTCTTGTGTTGCCCAATCCTCCCCAACATATAGACTTGGCTCCCGAAAACATCCCTCTCGATATCGTGTATGAAGACGACGAGGTGATTGTGATAAACAAAGCCCCCGGCATGGTGGTTCACCCCGGTTTCGGCAACTTCACGGGCACTTTGGTAAATGCGCTGATGTATCATCTTAAAGGAGAGAAACCGTTTTTGGTGCATCGTATCGACAAAGACACTTCGGGTCTGTTGCTGGCCGCCAAAACCGAACAGGCGCAGACTTTTCTCGCCAAGCAGTTCTTCGACCACACCACCGAGCGCAAGTATCAGGCCTTGGTGTGGGGAAATTTTGAAGAGGACGAAGGCACGGTGACGGGCAATATCGCCCGCAGTGTGCAAGACCGTAAGGTAATGGCCGTCTTCCCCGATGCGAGCAAGGGCAAACATGCCGTCACCCACTACAAGGTGGTGGAACGTTTCGGCTATGTGAGTTTGATTGAATGTGTGCTCGAGACGGGGC
>CAMWVZ010000159.1 GCA_947177845.1 uncultured Bacteroidales bacterium
TAGTGCAAGAACATACCTTTGACGTTATGCGTAAGGACATACATAAAGAAACCGCTAAAACAGCCCGCAAGCCGGTTGTGGGCTCCATTCTTAAGGCGGCTGTGGAATTCAAGGCCGAAAAGGCGCCCCGTCTGCATGTTTTTAAAGTGACCGACCCCGTGACGGCGCAGAACCGCGTGTTGAAGAAACTCCTCACCCGCGCTTCCGATACGGCTTTCGGCACCCGATACAATTTCAATAAGATACTCAACAGTAATCAGCTACGGGAGAAATTCGCCGCCACCGTGCCCGTGTACGACTACGACAAGATGTACCGCGAATGGTGGTATCGCTGTCTGGCCGGCGAAACCTTTGTGGCGTGGCCGGGCAAGATAAAATACTTCGCCCTTTCGTCGGGCACCTCGGGGGCTTCGAGCAAGTATATCCCCGTGACGGGCGACATGATCAAGGCTATCCGCAAGACCAGTATGCGGCAGCTGTTCTCGTTGGGGCGCTACGACTTTCCCGAGACCCTTTTCCAAAAGCAGGCCCTGATGTTGGGAGGAAGCACGCAGCTGCAATATAACGGCATCTACTATGCCGGAGACCTTTCGGGCATCACCACGGGCAATCTGCCCCTGTGGTTCGAGGAACGTTTCTACAAGCCGGGACGGCATATCTCCAAGGAACGCGACTGGCAGAAAAAGATAGAGGAAATCGTGCAGAAGGCGCCCGAATGGGACATTGCCGCGGTGGTGGGCGTTCCCGCATGGTTTCAGATTCTCTTTCAGAAAATCATAGAACGCTATCATCTCAACACGATTCACGACATTTGGCCCAATCTCGCCATTTTCGTGCACGGAGGCGTGGCGTTCGAACCCTACAAGCAAAGTTTCGAGAAGCTTTTGGCGCATCCCTTGGCCTATATGGAAACCTATTTGGCCTCGGAGGGCTTTCTGGCCTATCAGAGCCGCCCCGATTCGCCTATGGAATTGGTGCTCGACAACAGCATTTTCTTTGAATTCGTGCCTTTTACCGACAAGAATTTCGACGAGGACGGCTGCATCGTCGCCCATCCCGAAACCTTGTTCATCGACCAAATCGAAGAGGGCAAGGAATATGCCGTGCTGATTTCGACCTGTTCGGGGGCGTGGCGCTATCTTATCGGCGACACCGTGCGTTTGGTGAACCGCGAACGCAACGAAATCCTTATCACGGGGCGTACCAAGTCGTTTCTGAGCCTTTGCGGCGAGCATCTTTCGGTAGACAACATGAACCGCGCCGTGCAGATGCTGGGCGAGGAAAAAGGCGTGGGAATTTTGGAATATACGGTGTTGGGCGTCAAGAGCAACGGTATGTTCGGACACCGTTGGTTTATTGGCTGCGACCAACCCCTCGACGCGGCGGAGGCCACCGAAAAGATAGACGCTTATCTCAAGGAACTCAACGACGACTATCGGGTGGAGCGGCTCGAGGCTATCCGCGACGTGCGGGTGGAGGTGCTGCCGTTGCAGGTTTTCTACGACTATATGCGCAAGCAGGGCAAAGAAGGCTCGCAGAATAAGTTTCCCCGTGTGCTGAAAGGTGCCAAGGCGGACGAATGGTTGGAGTATTTGAAAACGGTGAAAGCTTGAGCCGATGGTGATTTTGCGTATTGTCATAGAGTCGTTTGTGGCCGGTCTGACGTTGAGTATGCTGTTGGGGCCGGCGTTCTTCATGCTTCTGCAGACCAGCTTGGACAGAGGGTTCCGTTGCGCCGTGCGTTTCGCGCTCGGGGTGTTTCTGAGTGATGCGTTTTTGGTGACTTTGTGTATCTTGGGTGCCTCGCAGTTGTTCAACAACCCTTCGGTGAGCAAGGTGATAGGCGTGGTGGGCGGCGGCCTGCTGGTGCTTATCGGATTTTATACGTTCCGCCGGAAGGTGGTTTTGCAGGGCATATCTTCCGACAAGGCGCGTCAGGCCGATCAGGTGACGCAACAATGGCCCGCCTATTGGCAGGATTTGGGAAAAGGCTTCGGGATGAATCTGGCCAATCCCTCGGTGTGGTTGTTTTGGTTTGTGCTGGTGGGCTCCATTCTGGCGCAGTATACCGATGCGACGGGGCATGTGGTGCGCTACCGCGTGTTTCTGTTTTTTGCCGTGATGCTCGGCACGGTGTTTTCGATAGATTGCCTGAAAAGTTTTGTGGCCGCCCGTCTCAAGAAAATCATCAACGAGAAGGTGGTGTCGGCAATCAACAAGGTGGTGGGCGTGGTGCTGATGCTGTTCGGCGCCTATCTTATCCTCACCACTTTCGTGCCTTGCATGGGCGTGGGTGCCGTGCAGGAGACATTGGGATTATAAACAATTTAAAATCATAGAACATGGAAAATGTAAAGTGTTTGATTATCGGTTCCGGCCCTGCCGGTTTCACCGCCGCCATCTATGCGGCCCGTGCCGACCTCAAGCCTGTGTTGTACGAAGGTATGCAACCCGGCGGGCAGCTTACGATTACCACCGAAGTGGAGAACTTTCCCGGATATCCCGAGGGACGCAAGGGCCCCGATTTGATGCAGGATTTGCGTCAACAGGCCTTGCGTTTCAAGACCGATGTGCGGCCCGGCATGATTGCGAGCGTGGATTTCTCCAAGCGTCCGTTCAAGGTGGTGGCCGACGACGGCAAGGAAATCATGGCCAATACCGTGATTGTGGCTACCGGAGCTTCGGCGAACTGGTTGGGATTGGAATCCGAAAAGAAATACAACGGAATGGGTGTTTCGGCTTGCGCCACCTGCGACGGTTTCTTCTACAAAGGGCAGGACGTGGCGGTGGTGGGCGGAGGCGACACCGCCTGTGAGGAAGCCTGCTATTTGGCCGGACTTTGCAACAAAGTGTATCTGATTGTTCGCCGCGATGTGCTGCGTGCCTCCAAAGCTATGCAAGACAGAGTGTTGTCGAATCCCAAGATTGAGGTGGTGTGGTTGCACAAGCCTAAGGAAATTGTGGGCGATGAAGACGGCGTGAACGGCGTTATCCTGACCCATTCGCAAACGGGCGAGGAAAAGAAACTCGACATCACGGGCTTCTTCGTGGCTATCGGACACACGCCCAACACGGCCTTGGTGAAAGGTCAGCTCGAACTGCACGA
>CAMWVZ010000160.1 GCA_947177845.1 uncultured Bacteroidales bacterium
TATTCGAACTCATTGCTTCAAATTTTAAAGGTTGGTGGATTGGGTTTGCGTGGCGCCGCTCTGTGCGTCGGTCGTTTCTTCGGCGGCCTGTTCGGGTTCGCCGGTAAGCTGCGCGAACACCTTGAAGGCGCGGTCGAGCGCGTCGCAGTAGGCGCGCGAGGAAATGGTGGCGGCCGTAATGGCGTCTACGTCACCTCCGTCTTTCTTCACAATGAAGCGGAAAGAGGCGGGATTCTTGCCTTCGAACTGCGCGTAGAACGCCGGTTCGGTCATCTTGGCGCCCAAGCCCGGGGTTTCGCCCTGCTTCAGCACCGACACTTTGTTGAGCGTGCCGTCGGGCAGGATGCCGGCCATGAGGTTGAATTCGCCGTTGAAGCCTTTCTTGGTATAGGTGCTCACGGCCACGCCCACGAGTTCATCGCCCGTGTAGGCCATATAGTATTCCAGCTCGCGCGCGGGGTCCTCGCTCAAGGCCAGCTTGCCTTCCTGCAAGGTTTCGTAGGCGGGAAGCACTTCTTTGAGCGCGGCTTCCTTTTTCTGTTGTGCGGCGGCGTCGATTTTCTCCTTGGTGAGGGTGTAGACCCCGCCCAAGCAAAGCCCGCAGATGCCGGCGATGAGCGCCAGGCTTAAAAGCATATTGGGGAGTGTGGATTGTAATTTCTTCATGGCGTTGATTATTTGGCAAGTGCAAAACGTTCGGGTTTGCAGGCACGGTTAATAAGAGGTACAAAAGCGTTCATGATGAGAATGGCGAACGAAACCCCTTCGGGGTAGGCGCCGAAAGTGCGGATGAGAATGGTGAGCACGCCGCATCCGCAGCCGAAGATGAGTTTTCCGCTGTTGGTCATGGGCGAGGTTACCATGTCGGTGGCCATGAAAATGGCGCCGAGCATCATGCCGCCCGTAAGCAGGTGGAAGACGGGGTCCATGAATCTTTCGGGCGCGCAGCACCACAGAATGCCCGCAAACACGAAGGCGCTTCCGAGGAAAGCCACGGGAATGTGCCACGTGATGATTTTGCGGCAGAGCATATAGATGCCGCCGATAAGCAGCGCGATAGCCGAAATTTCGCCGATACTGCCGGCCATGTTTCCGAAGAACAGGTCGGAGTAGGCGGGAAGCTGGCTCATGACGTCGCCCACGCTTTGGCCGGCTTTCAGGCCTTCTTTGGCGATGGCCAGCGGGGTGGGGCCGGTAACCGCGTCGGCGAGGAAGCCGCCGCCGAACAGAGGCCGGGGAAGTGTCCATGTGGTCATGGCCACGGGGAAGGAAATCAAGAGGAACACACGGCCCACCAAGGCGGGGTTGAAGGGATTGCTTCCCAAACCGCCGTAGGCCCATTTGCCGATGCCGATGGCGACGAGGGCACCCACGGCCGCCATCCACAGAGGAATGCCGGCGGGCAGGTTGAGCGCCAGCAGCAGACCCGTAATCATGGCCGAGCCGTCGCGCAGCGTGCCGGGACGTTTAAAGAAGATTGCATTGATGAGGAATTCGAAAAACAAGCTGAAAATGACCGTTACAAACGTAACGAGCAACGCCCGTAGACCGAAGTAGTAGAAACTGACGAGAAAAGCGGGAATCAGCGCGATAACCACGCCCCACATGATTTTGGTTACCGATTCGGGACCGTGCACGTGCGGCGCGCCCGAAATAACCCATTTATTATTGTTAGCCATATCTGTGAATTATCTTTAGGGTTCAACACTATTTTGCGTTGCGGGCACGGATGATTTTGCCCACGGTGGCCTTGCCGATCTTGAGGCAGTCGAGAAGCGGACGGTTGGAAGGACAGGTGAACTGGCAGCAACCGCATTCGATGCAGTCCATTACCCGCGCCTTTTCGGTCTGCTCAAAATCCTTGACGGCCGCGGAGGAAGCGATGAGATAGGGTTCCAGACCCATAGGACAGGCTTCCACGCATTTTCCGCAACGGATGCAGGGATATACCTCGCGGCGGTGCGCCTGCTTTTCGGGCAGAATGAGGATGCCCGACATGCCTTTCACCGAGCTTGCCTCGTCGCTGCACAGCGCCTTTCCCATCATGGGACCGCCCGAAATCACCTTGCCCGTGTTTTCGGGAAGTCCGCCCACGGCGGCGATGAATTCCGAAACGGGGGTGCCGAAACGCGCCCAGAAATTGGTGGGTTCGGGCACTTCGGGGCCCGTTACCGTCACCATACGCTGCACAAGGGGCATGTTTTTCTGAACGGCCTGATAAACAGCGTAGCAGGTAGCCACGTTGTCCACCACGCAACCTACGTTGATAGGCAGTTTGCCCGAAGGAACGGCCCGGCCCGTCAAGGCCTTGATGAGCTGTTTCTCGGCGCCCTGCGGGTATTTCATCTTGAGGGGCTGCACCTTGATGCCCGTGAATTTGGCGGCCACTTCGGTCATGTGCTTGATGGCGGCGGGCTTGTTGGCCTCGATGCCGATAATGGTTTCCGATACGTTCAGGGCCTTCATCAAGGCGGTGGCGCCTATCATGATTTCTTCGGCGTGGTCGAGCATCAGACGGTTGTCGCAGGTGAGGTAGGGTTCGCATTCCACACCGTTGAGCAACAGGAATTCGGCCTTGGCATCCTTGGGAGGCATGAGCTTCACATGCGTGGGGAAGCAGGCGCCGCCCATACCGACGATACCCATTTCCTTGACCCTTTGAATGATAGCGGGGCCGTCCAAGGTGATTTCGCGTTTGATTTCGGGGCTGCGGTCGATGCTTTCTTCCCATTCATCGCCCTCCACATCTATAAAGATAGCGGGTTTGGGGTAGTTCGAAGCATCGGGAATGTCGGCGATTTTGTTGACCGTGCCGCTGACGGGCGAATGCACCACCGCGCTCAGGAACGCGTCGTTTTGGGTGAGCACGGTGCCCACCTTCACCTTATCGCCTTTCGCCACAATGGGTTGCGAAGGAGCTCCGAGGTGCTGGCTCACCATCACGCAGACTTGCTTGGGCAAGGGCAGAACCTTGGCGGGAGCTTCGGTGTTGAGTTTTTGGTCGTGGGGATGCACCCCACCTATGCTGAATGTTTTCATATTCTTTTGGAGTGATATTGACGGTTAAACGATTAGGCCTGTGC
>CAMWVZ010000161.1 GCA_947177845.1 uncultured Bacteroidales bacterium
CCGATATTGGCGGGCGTGATTCTCAATTTCAAGGGGAAATATCTGTGGGGCTGTCTGCTCATCTTGATATTCACGGGAATGCACATCATGTATTCCCACCAGCAGATTACCTACTATCTGATGATTATGCTGGCCGGTATGGCGATTGCCTACGGCGTGCAGGCCTTGCGCGAGAAACAGATGAAACGTTGGTTGTGCGGCGGCTTGCTGTCGGTGGGAATGGCGGCCTTGTCGCTTCTTCCCTCTTTGGGTGCATGGTGGGTTACCTACGATTACAGCAAGGACACCATGCGGGGCGGGGCGGTGTTGAAGGAAAACCCGCAGGGAGAGAACGAAGGCACGGGACTTGCTATCGATTATGCCTTCCAGTGGAGCTACGGCAAGGCGGAAAGCTTTACGGCGCTGATTCCGGGCTTCTACGGCGGCAGCAGTCACTATGCCCTTTCCGAAAATTCGGAAACCTATAAGCTGCTTCGTCCGAGCGGACAGGCCGCATTCGCGAAGAACGCGCCTATGTATTGGGGCGACCAGCCTTTTACGTCGGGACCGGTGTATATGGGGGCCATTATCTGTTTTCTCTTTATCCTCGGCCTGTTTATCGTGAAGGGACCGGACAAGTGGTGGCTGTTGGCAGTCACTATTCTTTCTTTCATGCTGTCTTGGGGACGGCATTTATCTTGGTTCAACGATTTTCTTTTCTATCACCTGCCGCTGTATAACCGTTTCCGCACCCCTTCGATGGCTTTGGTGATAGCCGAGCTTTCCATGGTGGTGCTGGCTTGTTTGGCCGTAAAGACCTTGGTGCAGGACGCCTCGCAGCGCGATAAGTTCAAGAAAGATCTTTGGTATGCATGGGGCATTGCAGGCGGTTTGGCACTGTTCTTCGCTTTGTTCGGGAAAAGTATGTTCGCTTTCGAGGCCGCTTCCGACGCTTCCTTCCCCGACTGGCTCATCGAGGCCTTGCGTTCCGACCGCGCCTCTCTGCTGGCGGGCAACGCATGGCACGCCTTTCTGTTCATCGCCTTGGCGGCGGGTTCGCTGTGGCTGTATATGCGCGGAAAACTGAAGCCCGTGGCGGTGAGTGCCCTGCTGGCGGTTTTCACGATTGTGGATTTGTGGATGATAGACCGTCATTATGTGGGCGAACAGAATTTCTATCCCAAACGCAAGATACGTGCGGTGATACCCTCCGATGCCGACCGCCTGATTTTGCAGGACACCGATCCCAACTACCGTGTCTTCAACGCCACCGTCAATACGTTCAACGAAAACGGCACGTCGAATTTCCACAAGTCCATAGGCGGATACAGCCCCATGAAGCTGCGCCGCTATCAGGACATCATCGATTTCCACCTCTCGCGGGGCATCAATGTAAAGGTGCTCAATATGCTCAACACGCGCTACTTCATTGTGCCCGATGCGTCGGGGCAACCCACGGTGCAGCGCAATGTGGCGGCCTTGGGCAACGCTTGGTTCGTGGACAGCGTGCGTTGGGTGAACGGCCCCGACGAGGAAATCCGCGCCCTCTACGATTTCGAACCCGCCCGAACAGCGGTTATCGACAGGGAATGGGCGGAAAAAGTGGGCTCAGTGCAGGCGGAATATACGCCTGTTGACCCGATGGTGGATGAGGTGAAATTGGTCTACTATCAGCCCAATCACCTCAAATACGAATACACGGCTTCCGCCGCGCGTCCCTTGGTGTTCTCGGAGGTCTACTACAAAACGTGGAAGGCCTTTGTGGACGGGCAGGAGGTGCCGTTGTATAGAGTGGATTATATCTTACGCAGTATCACGGCACCTCAGGGACGGCATACGGTAGAGCTCAAGTGTCGCAACGAACTTATCGCCAAAAGCGGCATCCTCACGAACATAGGTTCGGGTGTGAATGCGGCGGCCATTCTGCTGATTGTGGCGATGCTGATTTATCGCGCCTGTCCTCGGAAAAAAGAAGAATAAAGCCTTATGAAATTTTCAGTCATTATTCCCGTATATAACCGGCCCGATGAAATGGCCGAGATGATGGAAAGCCTCGCCGCGCAGACCGAAAAGAATTTCGAAGTGGTGGTGGTGGAAGACGGTTCCACCTTGCCTTGCCGCGAGGAAGTGGAGAAATATGCGTCCGTACTCGAGACGGCCTATTATTTCAAGCCCAACACAGGGCGCAGCCACACCCGCAACTACGGCATGGAGAAAGCCACGGGCGATTATTTCCTCTTTTTCGATTCGGACTGCATCCTGCCCGCCGGATATATGCACGAACTGAACCGTTGCCTGCGGGAAAACTATGTGGACTGCTTCGGCGGCCCCGACAGCGCGTTGCCCACCTTCACCCCCATGCAGAAGGCGGTGAACTTCGCCATGACCTCCTTTCTCACCACGGGCGGCATACGCGGCAGCGGCAAGGTACATATGGAGAAATTTCACCCGCGCTCGTTCAACATGGGCTTCTCGCGTGCCGTTTACGAAAAGGTGGGCGGTTTCAAGGATATGTTCGGCGAAGACATAGACCTAAGCATCCGCATTCGGGAAGCGGGTTTTTCCATGACCCTCTATCCCTCGGTTTCGGTGTGCCACAAACGCCGCGTCAACCTTAAGAAATTCTTTCGGCAGGTGTATAACTTCGGGCAGGCGCGCATCTTCCTTTTCCGTCTGCACCCGGGCTCGCTCAAGGCGGTGCACGCGCTGCCGGCCCTGTTCGTGTTGGGCGAAGCCGCCCTCGTGGTGCTGGCTGTCGTTCACACGCCCTATTGGCTGTTGCTTTTGGCGCTCTACGCCCTGATGCTCTTCACCGCTTCGCTTTTCAAGAACAAATCGCTCAAGATTGCCTTGCTTTCGGTGGTTACGGGCTTCATGCAGCTCAACGGCTACGGCTGTGGCTTCCTCAAAGCCTTCTGGAACAAGGTGATTTTGCGGAAAGATTTGGAAAAGGGCGAGGAACTCAAGAAACAATACAATAAATAGGGTGTTCCCAACGGACACGCCTACATCCACTTGCGCTTCTTCGCGTAGAAGATGAAGGCGATGATGAAGCAGAACATAAAGCCGATGACGCCCCAGAAGA
>CAMWVZ010000162.1 GCA_947177845.1 uncultured Bacteroidales bacterium
TGCGGAGTTTGGATGTAGTTGTAGCCCATAAGCCCCTGCGCCAGATTGATGCCCTTGATGAAGATGTTGGCGCGTTTCACTTGGAAATTGATATACAGATTCAGAAAAGCGAAATTTCCCGTCTTCACCTCATCCTGCCAATAATACGAAAGCATATCGGGATTGTAAGCATCGCCGTAGTAGGCCGTGTTGTACATCACCTCCACCCCGATATGGATTTCGGCGATATTCTTTATCGGAATGATGCCGTACACACTCTCCTGCATACTGAAAAGCGGCAGATGCAGATAGCGGTTGTCCGAACTGTAGGCGAACATCAGCAGGTTGTCCCAACCCACATAACGCCCGATACGCGCGTTCTTGCCCGCCGTCACATTCACGAGCCAAAACGCATCCTCCGCCTGCACCGGCCCGTCTTTCTTCATGAAGGTGTAGTTCTGCAAAAGCCCCGCCTTGGCGCGCATCCACCAGCCCTTATACGCAACATTCAACTGGGCGTAGGCCTCGATGTTCTTCTTCCAGTCGTATTCCCAAAAATAATGGTTGGACGAATGATAGGAGAAAATCCAATCGGGCGAGAAGCGGTTCACGCCCACCTTCAGTTCCACGCCCTCGCGCTTGGAAAGCGTGCGCTCGCGGTCGTTCCTAAAAAGATACTTGAAGCGCACATAGCCGCTGAAATCGTATCGGTTATAGCCTCCGAAACCGAAATCCGCATAGGCGTCCAACACAAAACGGTCGGCGAAATCCACCTGAATTTCAGCGAAGGGAAACCACTGCACCCAATCAAAGAAATATACCCTATCGCGGAAACGCACATATTCGTTGCGGATTCCCGCCGCCACCTTGAAGCGATAGCCGAAGGGAATGTACTCCATGTCCGAACTGCTGTAGAACAGGCGGTTGGTCAGCTTGAGCATCTTCACCGTATCGTCGCTCCGATTGGGGTTCAGAAAGAAATTCTCGTAGAAACCGTCCGCGGCCGAGGTTTGGTCGTTGTAGGAGAACTTATAGACGCTTATGTCGAAATCGTGCGTCAGATAGCCGTAGCTGCGGTTGTTCTCGGCAATGGAGTCTTTCTGATTGTCGTAGAAATGATAGGAATGCTTGACAAACACCCGGTGTTCGCGCCAGCGGCTCTGCCCCGAAGCAAGGTTGACGGGAATACGCAAACGGCCCGTTTCCAGATTTTTCGTAAAGAGCGAATCGGCACGGATGCCGCCGTTCTCGCCCACCTTGCCCACATTGTAGATATAGCCGAGCATCACGCGGTATTTGGCGTCGCGGGTAATGTAGTTGCCCCCCAGCCGCACGTTATACTGCGTGCTGCGGCTGTTGTAATACGCCCCGAATACATCGTAGACCCTGAAATCTATGCCGAGGTTCAATCCCCGCGCCACGTTCTGATAGTGCGTGGCATTGAACAGATTGAGGTTCTTGCCGAAATTGTTGACGAAATAGAGGTAGGAATACGGAGTCTTCGTTTGCAGGAAAGGCGTGTTCTCCTTGGTGTAGAACCACGAGGAGAAAGGATTTTTCTTGAACACGAAGCCCGATGAAGAAGCGGGAGTGAATTCCAGCAACTGGTCGGGCATGCCCAAACTGCCGCGCGAATTGCGGAAGTCTTGGTGCTGATAGGTGGCGTCGAAAATCTGAAAGCCGTCCAAGGGATAGCGCATGGTGTCGAAGACGGGAAGCCCGCTCTGCATCGCATAGTCGAAATAATACACCGTTTCGCCCTTGTTGCGGGATATGCCGAGGAGTTTGGCCCTGCGCGCGGAATCGCGTTGCTGCTGCGGCGTGAGCGGCAGATAGGAGGCTTCGTCGGCCGCCGTGGTGGTTGTGAAAATCCCCGCATCCGAAGGGTCGGAAGGCGGAATCACCTCGGTGGAAGTCTGCTGCGACTTCGCCCGCATCTCCTCCGTTTCGACGGGCACTTGCGCCGCCGAAATCCCCGCGCCCAACGCGAAAGCAAACAGAACAGGCAGGAGGCGCATGGCGGTATTACGAAAGTTTAAAGGCTATATACTTGATTTTTCTCCCCTCTCCCAGCCACCTTTTCTCGTAGAAAGTCTGCACCCGCGCGGCATCCCCGAAATCGGCCGTCTCGGCATACAGATCGGCGGTGTTGTGAAGAATCTCGTAGCCGGCGGGCTCCACCACCTCGTGCAGACAGTATTCATACAAATCGGTGTCGTCGGTCTTGAGGTGAATCAATCCCCTGCCCTGCGGCAGAATCTTGCGGTAGCGGTCTAAGAATACCGGCGAACAGAGCCGTTTGCGAGGCTTGGAGGGTTGAGGGTCGGGAAAGGTAATCCAGATTTCCGAAATCTCGCCGGGAGCGAACACGCGGTCTAAGAATTCGGCGCGGGTACGCACGAAAGCCACGTTGGGAATAGCCTCTTCGAGCGCGGTCTTGCAGCCCCGCCACAGACGGGCGCCCTTGATGTCCAAGCCCACGTAGTTCTTCTCGGGCGAAAGACGCGCCAGCCCCACCGTATAATCGCCCTTGCCGCAACCGATTTCCAAGACCACGGGGGCGGTGCGGGCGTAATACGCCTCGTTCCACTTTCCCCGCAGCGGACTTTCCCACGGCTCTATGGTGGCGGGATACTGAAAGAGATTGGCGAAGCCTAAGTTCTCTTCGAATCTGGCAAGTTTATTCTTCCCCAAAACGTCTTACTTGGTGTAAATCCAACAATCCATCTTCTTGTTGTCGCGGATGTCGGTGCGCGCGGCCATGGCTTCCTCGCGGGTGGCGCAGGTCTTCACGCTCACGTAATGCATTTCCTTCTCTTCGTTATAGAGCACCGTGGCGCTCAGGCCCGATTCCCGCAGTTTCTTCGCCTGACCGAAAGCGTTGGCATCGTCGCGGAAACCGCCCACGATAATGTAGAAACGTCCCGGCTGCGGTTTCACGGCCGCAATCTGCGAACTTTCGCCCGTCTTCTGGGCGGGTTTGGCGGCGGGTTTCTCCGCAGGTTTGGCAACGGGTTTGGCGGCAGGCTTCTCCGCAGGCTT
>CAMWVZ010000163.1 GCA_947177845.1 uncultured Bacteroidales bacterium
CCCGAAAAGGCGATTTGATTGATGTATTTCTCCACCTCCTCGGCCGTCATGCCGATACCTTGGTCCGAAATGGTGAGCGTTCCTGCCTCTTTGTCAGCCGTAACCCGCACCTTGAGGTCGGCCGTCTCGCCCTTGAATTCGCCCGAAGACGCCAAGGTCTTGAGCTTCTGCGTGGCGTCGACGGCATTCGAAACCAACTCGCGCAAGAATATCTCGTGGTCGGAATAGAGGAATTTCTTGATGATGGGAAACAAGTCCTGCGTAGATACGCCTATTTTTCCTTTGCTCATGGTTGCATTTTTTAAATTCACGGAAACGGCCTACCGCCAAATACGTGCCAAAAGGAAAACCCTGCCACGATGTCAGACCGCGGCCGCTTCCTCTTCCTGCCTTTTGACCGCACGGGCGGCTTTCTGTCTGGCCCAAAAATCCTGTATCATCCGATAAGCCCGCATACAGAAACTCCATGTCCGGCTCAAGGTCTGCCAACTCGCAAAGACACGCTGCACCCAATACACCGGGCTCAGCAACAGTTTGAGGCGATAAAAATCCTTCACCACGGCCTTTTCCCGGTCTTGTATCTCGGCGGCAAGCCGTTTTCTCTCCGCCTGCAACTCTTTCAGGCTCGTTATTTCCGAATAGTTCATCTTCTTATCGCGTTCCATTAAAAAACAATTTCACAAAGAACCGCACCAACGCATTCACCATAAACCTCTTGCGCAAAAGATACAGGAGAAGGCCCCCTATCAGGAACGCGCCGCCCACAATGGCAAAGCCCCATACGTCGGAGTTCAACGCATGGCCGATGCAATAGGAAAGGGCGAAACCGAGAAAGAGGAAAGCCACCGTAAAGGCAAGGAAACTCAACGACAAGGCCACGAAGCGGCTCACGAATACCGAAATGCCTTCCACACCGCCCAATTTAATCGCGTCCCATCTCTTGGAAAGATATTCCCGCACCGAAACGCTCAGGTCTTCGACAGGATGTTCGTCTTTTCTATTGTTCTCCATATCCGTATATCTTATTTTTTTTGTATTAATATGTTGGGCCGTTTCAGTAGGTGAGCCATTGCTTGAAGCTCTCGGCCTTTTCCTTGCTCACCAACACAGGTTCCTTGAATTCGGGATTCAACTGCACCGAAATCTTCCCCTGAAAATAATTCTCGATTTTGTTCACCGCCCTGCTGCAAAGCAATATCTGCCGCGTGGCGCGGAAGAAGACGGCGGGATCGAGTTCGTCGCCCAAGCGGTCGAGCGAATAATCCACCACCATGGAACCGTTCTTAAAGGTCTGCGCATACGTAATTTTATTCTCGCTGAAGAAATAGGCCACATCCTCCACCAAAAGCACCTCCATGCGGTTTCCCCTCTGCATCAGGAAACGGGTGCGGTAGGTCTTGCCGGGATTCTGCAATTTGTCGGGAAACGTCTTCCAATCGTTCTTCTCGCTCACTTCCTTGAAATAGGCCTCCGAGAATTTCTCGAACTTCTCCAGACTCTGATTTAAGCGTTCCTTTTCTATGGGTTTGAGAATGTAGTCGATGCTGTCCACCGAAAAGGCACGCACGGCATATTCGTCGTAGGCCGTCACAAACACAATCATGGCACCCGGATTCACCTCGCTCAAGAAATCGAACGAGAGGCCGTCGCTCAATTCTATGTCTAAGAAAAGGATATCGGCCTTGTTGTCGGCCTTGAACCACGTCAAGGCTTCTTCGTTGCTCGCCCCGATATAGGTAACTTCCCAATGGGGACGCAATTTCTGAATCAAACTTTTGAGCAGACGGGCGGCGGGAATTTCATCCTCCACAATCCCCACCCTAACAGGCTTATCTTGTTTCGTTTCCATCGAGCATAGGGAGTTTTACAATAAATTCATCGGCCGAACGTTCCACCACAATGCTCTCGCCCGAAAGCAGGCGGTAGCGTTCGGAAAGATTCTTGAGCCCCGTGCCGAGCGAATGCACGCTCTTCTTGGGGTTGATATTGTTGCGCACAATCAGGTAGTGCAGGTCGTCGCTGAAGCCTATGGTGATCTTAAGCGGTTTGATAGCCGAAACCACATTGTGTTTCAAGGCGTTTTCCGCCAAAAGTTGCAGGGATAGGGAGGGCAGGAAACGATATTGCAGAAAGTCCAGATTGCTTCGGTCGGGATAGACGCATTCGTAGGAAAGGCTGTCGCCCACCCGAATCCGATTGAGGTTGATGTAGGTTTTCAGGAAAACCAACTCCTCGTAGACCGTCACCAAAGGCTTGTCCTGCTTCTGCAAAATATAGCGGTAGGCATCCGCAAGCCCGATGGTGAATTCCTTGGCCTCCTCGGGGTCGTAGTCGATTTCGGAAACCAAGGTATTGAGGCTGTTGAACAGGAAGTGCGGATTGAGCTGCGTCTGCAACGCCCGCACCTCCGCCCTCGCCTGCTCCTGCTTGGAGGCCTCGTTCTCGCGCAGCATCCGCACGGCGAAACGCGCCATTTGGTTGAGCGCAATCAGGCAAACCACAATCAGTTGGGCAAAGCTCACCACCGTGATAATCGGCCAGATAGGTTCGGTGGGAAAGAAGGGCGAACCGCCGTCGGTGCCCGAAAGCGCCACCGCCACCACGTAGAGCAGATAGTTGAACAACCAGAAAATCACGCCTATGAACACGAAAAAGAAGAAGATGCGGAACAGGTTGCCATAAGGCCCCGTCTTGCGGCTTATGGTGCGGTTCAGGCGCAGCAGAATGAAGCAAATCAAACAGAAAACGAGAGGGCAGGCCACAAAAATGGCCAGCGAGAAGGCATTGCCCGTATCGCAACGCTTCAGCACATCGGTATAGAAGATGATGGCCAGATAGGCCACCTCCGCCATTACACTGAACAGAATGATATTCAAGGAACTGTAAAGTCCCTTGGGACTGAAGAACCGCTTTCTGTCGTGTTCCTCCGGAATAATGACCTTCGTTTTCTTTCCTTTTCCGTTCATGGAAAGCGAAGATACGAATTATA
>CAMWVZ010000164.1 GCA_947177845.1 uncultured Bacteroidales bacterium
TTACAGTCTGTCGTCTACCGTTTCACGCGGCAAAACGCCCTTTACATCGTAAACTACACCACCTTCGCGCACCCACCCGCGCACATCCTTTTCCAAAAAGCAACGGTGCGACACAGCAAGAATCACCGCATCGTATGCCGCTTTTTCGGGAAGCGCATTCACCACCTCGATGCCGTATTCCTGCCTTACCTTTTCTGCGTCCGCCCACGGATCGTAGACCGTGATGCGCGAAGTGTATTCGGCAAAAGTATGATAGATATCGATGACCTTGGTGTTGCGGATGTCGGGGCAGTTTTCCTTGAATGTGAAGCCTAAAATCAGAATTTCGGCATCCTTTACCTTCACGCCCTTTTTGTTCATGCAGCGAATGGTCTGCTGCGCCACATACGAACCCATGCCGTCGTTGAGCCGCCGGGCCGTATGCATGATGCGCGGAAAGACACCGTACACCTGCGCTTTCTGTATTAGATAATAGGGGTCTATGCTGATGCAATGCCCGCCCACAAGCCCCGGGCTGAATTTCATAAAATTCCACTTGGACGAAGCCGCCTCGATAACATCGTGCGTGTCTATGCCCATGGCATTGAAAATCTTGGCGAGTTCGTTGATGAAGGCGATGTTTACGTCGCGCTGGCAGTTTTCGATGATTTTCGCGGCCTCCGCCACACGAATGGAAGAAGCCCTCTGCGTGCCGTTCAACAAGACGGAATTGTAGAGCCTGTCTACAAAATCGGCCGTCTCGGGCGTGGAACCCGACGTCACCTTCTTGATTTTCTCCACTGTATGATTCTTGTCACCGGGATTGATGCGCTCGGGAGAGTATCCGGCGAAAAAATCCGTGTTGTAGGTCAAGCCCGAAAACTTCTCCACAATGGGCATACACTCATCTTCGGTAACACCCGGATAGACCGTGGATTCATAAATCACCACATCGCCTTTCGAAAGCACTTTGCCCACCGTCTCGCTCGCCTTGAAAACCGGCCGCAAATCGGGCGTGTTGTCGCTGTTCACGGGCGTGGGAACCGCCACAATATAGACGTTGCAGTCGCGTATCTTGTCGAGAGAGGCTGTGCAGGTAAAACCATGATTTTGAAGCGCGTCCTGCAGCAATTCGTCGCTCACTTCGCCGGTGGCATCGTGGCCGGAATTCAACGCCCGCACCCTTTCGGTATTTTCATCGAAACCCACAGTAGTATAGCGGGTGGAAAACAAGCGCGCCAAGGGTAAGCCCACATAACCGAGCCCAATCACGCAAATCTTTACATTCTGTAACTTTTCCTGCGCCATTTTTCCTTTCATTATATCCCTACAAATTTAGCGAAAAACCTCGAAAGTTTTTAATTTTGTACGAATTCCGTTTGTATGAAAATTTTTAAGTCGGAAGCGATAAGAAACACGGGAAAATTAGTCTCGGCCAACGCAGTGGCGCAGGCTCTGGCTTTGTTGTTCTATCCCCTGCTCACGCGGCTCTATTCGCCCGACGATTTCGGGGTGCTGAATCTTTTTCTCTCTATCGGCGGAGTTCTGCTCTTGGTGGCCAATGCGGATTATCATTACGCCCTGCTGCTTCCCAAATCCGAGAAAAAGGCGGTGGGCATTTTCCAAGCGGATTTCCTGTGGGTGGCGGGGATGACCTTGCTCGTTGCCCTGAGTGTCTTTTTCCGAAAACCCATTGCCGCCCTCTTCAACGCGCCCGAACTGGCCGTTTTTTACCCTCTCCTGCCCCTTTTCGTCTTGCTTTCGGGCCTGTGGACCCTTTTCAATTATTGGTTCACCCGAAACAAAAAATTCAGCACTATCGGCTTGTATCAGGTGTCGCAGACCGCAAGCAACTCTTTGCTGAAATACGGCCTCGGCTTGGCGGAGAAATTGCGGTGGGGACTTGTGATTTCCACGGTTTCGGGCTTGGCTTTGGCGCTCGCCGGGGCTTTGGCGACAGGCTTCCGGCACAACAAAGCACAACTGCGGATATTGTTCCGCTTCGATTTCCGGCAAATCGGAATGGCATTGCGCCGTTACAGACGTTTTCCTATCTTCTCCCTACCCCGCAGCATCGTCAACTATTTCAGCGGAAACCTGCCCTTTTTCCTGCTCACGCCCGCCTTCGGTCTCAGCGCCATAGGCTATTTCGGCATGGCGCTCACCCTCTCTTTCCGCCCTATCAACATGATTGTATCTTCGATTTATCAGGTTTTCTTCCAGAAATTTTCGGAAAAGGTGCAGAACAGGCAGGAAATAGGAAAATTATTCGACAAATTCATCGCACGGACGTTGGCTGTGGTGATTCCCTGCTTCGCCGTTCTGTATTTCTTCCTGCCGCAACTTTGCGCGTGGCTGTTGGGCGATAACTGGGCGGTGACGGGCGAACACATCCGTTTGCTCCTGCCGTGGATTGCCATGGTGTGCGTGGGGGGAAGCCTTTGTTTCATTCCCGATATCTTTCAGAAGCAAAGTGTGATGTTAGGCATCGAGATTACCTATTTTATCCTGCGTTGCGCAAGCCTTTTCATCGGAATATGTCTGCATGACCTTTCTTTGGCCTTGTTGCTTTTCAGTCTCAGCGGTGTGGCGGTCATCGCCGTCCAGCTCATCTGGTACAGGAGCCTCATCACCCGCTACGAAAAAGCCCGCTCCTGACGGGTGTCATGAAGCGGGCTTCGGATAAAAGGCGAATTTCGTTTTACTTCTTCACCTCTTTGGCAAGACGGTCTATCAAAGCGGGAACCACTTTATTGAGGTCGCCCACGATACCCATATCGGCCACTTCGAAGATAGGCGCGTATTTGTCTTTGTTCACCGCAATGATGTATTCCGAATTTTCCATACCGGCCAAGTGCTGGATGGCACCCGAAATACCCAAGGCGAAATACACGTCGGGACGGACGGTCTTACCCGTCTGACCTACCTGACGGCTGTGGTCCATCACACCGGCATCCACCATGGCGCGCGAAGACGAAACTTCGCCGCAGAGGC
>CAMWVZ010000165.1 GCA_947177845.1 uncultured Bacteroidales bacterium
CCATATACGAAAATGGCATCGGAAGTAAGGGGATTGCCGTCGCCCAAGGTGTCTTGCAGGAAAAATCCGTTCAGTTGGTCTTGTCCGAAAAGCGTAAGCGTCACCACCCCTTCGGTCTCCACCTCCTCGTTCAGATAGGGCGATTGGGAAGTATCGGCACCTTGCAGGGTATAAATGGCGTAGTGCGACTGTGCAAAAGCCCGTTCCGGAACCACCGAAGCGACCGCAAGCAGAAGCCCGCACAAGGTCGGAAACAAAACGCTGTGTATAATCTTCATTATTTGAATAGATTTTCCAATTTTTTGAAAGACGGGCGGGGCGCCGCGCCTCCATACAGAATGTCGTGGACGATTTCGAAAATCGGCATGGAAATCTTCCACTTCTGTTGTATGGGTTGCATATTGCCGGCCGCGTAATAGCCTTCGGGAACCATTTTCATCTCCAAAATCGCCGACTGCGCCGAATACCCCTGCCCTATCATGTTTCCGAAAGTGCGGTTGCGGCTGAATTGCGAATAGGAGGTTACCAAGAGGTCGCCTGCGTAGGGAGCCGTATGGAGGTTGCGTTCCACGGGAGAAATCGCTTCGAGCAGACGCTCCATTTCGTCGAGCGCGTTGCTCACCAACACCGCCACAAAGTTGTCGCCGTAGCCCAAGCCTTTGGCAATGCCCACGCTCAAGGCATAGACATTCTTCATCACCGTGGCATATTCGATGCCGTAAATATCTTGGCTGCAACGGGTGCGCACATAGTCGCAGGCAAAGCAACGGGCTATGTAGGAAGCCGTCTGTTCGGAAGCGGAAGCGGCGGTGAGATACGTAAGACGGTTGAGGGCGATTTCCTCGGCGTGCGAAGGGCCGCTGATTACCGCCATATCGGTTTCATCCACCCCAAACGTATCGCGCAGATATTCGCACACCACCTGCCCGTGCTCGGGAATGATGCCCTTTACAGCCGAACAAAGGGTTTTGCCCTGCAATTCCTCTTTCGATACGCCTTGCAAGGCAGATTGAAGATGAACGGCAGGCACCACCAACACCACGGTCTGCACCTCGGCCAACACTTCGTGAATATCGTTCGACACATGCAGACACCGAGGGTCGAATTCCACACTTTGCAGATAAAGCGGGTTACGCCCCTCGGTGCGGAGCGATTCGCAAATTTCGGGTTCACGCACCCACCAATGCAGGCGGTTGTGGTTGCGGAGCAAAATCTTGGCGATAGCCGTGGCCCAGCTGCCCCCGCCCACTACGGCGATTTCTTTCTTTTCCATTGCGGACATTACAGACCTAAAACGTCTTTACCCTGCACAAAGCAAATATCCTTGGCGATATTGGCGGCGGCGATACGGTCCAAATCCTGTTGCAAGGTTTCGCTCACCACGCTCTTTTCCTTAATCCAACGGCAGAGCCCTTCGTAATCGCCCTCGGCCTGAATGCGCACGATTTCGCGCATCAGCGCCGTGGCGGCCTCCTTCATCTTGGGCAAGTCTACGGTATAGACGCCCTCTTCGCTGCGGGTGAACGCGCCCATATCCTGCATAAAGTTGAAGCAAAGCATATTGGCCTTGCCGTGCGCGCTGGCCGCACCGAAACGCACCGAACGGAAGATGCCGGCAAAGAACGTAATGTAGTTCTTGTCCACATCCTGATCTTCCATTTCGCCTTTGGCATAGAGTTGGTCTACCAGATAGAGCCCCATGATGTCGGCCTTGGCCTCTTCGATGGCGGCGTAGGCTTCCTTCAACGCGGAACGCACCGTGCCTTTGCCGTTTATGGTATTCTTGACACCCATGCCGTGCGCCACTTCGTGGAAGGTTACGTTTTCGAAGAAGCGGTTGAAGTCTATCATCTCCTGTTGCGCAGGGTCCATGACGATTTTGGAGATAGGCATGAGGATTTCGTCGAACTTGGCCTTCATGGCGTTCTTGAGCTGAAGCTTGCGGGTGCCTTTCTCTATGTGGACACGCTCGTCGTTGGGCAGGTTAATGGCGATGGTCTTGCCGCCCGCATTGCAATCGCCGCGGTAGAGCACCACATCGTAGACATTGAGGTCGGAATCGGTGCCGGGCATTTCCTTCTTGTATTTTTCCTCCACGGGAAGATTGCGTTGCATTTCGGGCAACATGGCCGCGAATTTAGCCAACTTGGCGCTCCATTCGGGGTCTTTAATCAGGAGGAACGATTCGTGCGCGGCCTTGTAGCCGTTCAATTCGTCTTCATAGTTCTCGATAGGGCCCACCACAAAATCCACATCGGAGGTCTTGGCATCCATCCAAGCCAAATCGCTCTCGAAATAATCGTCGGTGCGCAGGGCTTGGGCGCGCAAGGTGAGGTATTTGCGGAAACCTTCGTCGGGGCTCAACGCGGCGGCCTTTTCGAGCAGGGAAGCGGCCTTTTCAATCTCTTCCTTAAAGAAATCGTGATACCAAATCACTTTCAGCGCACCGTTTTCATCGCGGCGAATCATGGTGTAGAGCGAAGTTTTATTCGCATCTTCCAAAGCCTCGAACTCTTCGCGGGTCATATCCAACGGATAGAAATTGGCACCGAGAGGCTTGTCGTCGAGACCGTTGCATCCGGGAATTTCCATAAAGGCGTGGTTGCCGTTGAGTCTGTCCCACGGGCCATAGTTGATTTCGGCGAACTTGCGGAGATTGCAATCCTTAATCGAGGCGAGAAATTCATCGCGGTTGCCGATATAGGCTTCCTTCCAAAAGATGTCGTCCATCACTTCGGCCGCATCGCAGAGATAGGCCATCATCTGCTTTTCATCCTCGCTGAAACGGCTCAAATCGGCCGTCAGCTTCACCTCGGCATATTCTTTCACGAGGGCTTCGGCTTGTTTGTTCCCGCCATTGCTGCAAGAAGCAAACAACATTCCAAAAATTCCTGCCACAAGAATAAGATTTTTCTTCATATATGTTTTTCTTTTTCAGTTTCTACAAAAC
>CAMWVZ010000166.1 GCA_947177845.1 uncultured Bacteroidales bacterium
TCGCCCATTTGGTGCTGGCCGACGAAATCAACCGCACGCCGCCCAAGACGCAGGCGGCCTTGCTGGAAGCCATGCAGGAGAAGAATGTGACGGTGAACGGCGTCTCCTATCCTTTGTCCGAACCTTTCTTTGTGCTGGCCACGCAGAACCCTATCGAGCAGGAAGGCACCTATCCCTTGCCCGAAGCGCAGCTGGACCGTTTCATGTTTCAAATCAAGCTCGACTATCCTTCGGTGGAGGAGGAAATGGCGGTGGTACGGGCCACCACCTTAGACAAGGAGGTGGAGATTAGGCCGTTGATGAGCGAGAAGGAGATTCTTTATTTTCAGCATCTGGTGCGGAGAATTCCCGTGCCGGATTCCCTCTACGAATATATCGTGAAGCTGGTGGCCTCCACGCGGGTGGGCGCCGACGCTCCCGAAATCACGCGCAAGTATGTGTCGTGGGGTGCGGGACCGCGCGCCTCGCAGTATCTGGCGGTGGGTGCCAAGTGTCACGCCGCCTTGCACGGCAAATACAGTCCCGACAGGGAAGATGTGCGCGCGGTGGCGCTGGAAGTGCTGCGGCACAGGGTGGTGAAGAACTACAAGGCCGAGGCGGAGGGCGTTTCCATCGACGATATATTGCGGGAATTGCTGTAAGTCTACGCGACGGGCAGCCGCCCGAAATTCTCCAAAGATATTTTTCTGCCTTCTTCGGTGGGCGTGAGCGTGATTTTTTGCGTCGCATGAGTCTGCATATCCCACAGTAAAAGACGGTTATCCAAAGGATCTCCGCAGGCTCCGCTGAGGATTTTGATGCACTCCTGCGCCTGAATGGAGGCGATGAGGGCGGGCAGAGGGCCGATGACTCCCGGCGGCGTGGCCTGGCGGCAGGTTTCCGTTTCTGGAAAAAGACAACGGTAGGTGGCTGATTTTTCGGTGAGGTTGAATACGGCCGTCTGTCCGTAGAAATCGGCTATGGTTCCATATACATAAGGAATTCCGAGCCCCACGCAGAGGTCGTTCATGAGGTATCGGGCGACGGCGTTGTCGGAACCGTCGGCAATCAGGTCGCAGCCTTCGGCCCGCAGACGGGCGTTGGCAGGCGTGAGAAATTCATCATAGGCCTCAATCTGCACATGAGGATTGAGGCGGCGCAGATTTTCGGCGGCCTGTTTCGCTTTCGGCTCCCCGACTTGATCGGTGCGGTAGAGAATCTGTCTTTGCAGGTTGCTTGCGGAAACGCGGTCGGCATCGAGGAGAACAAGACGCCCCACGCCGGCGGCGCACAGCAGTTGAGAGAGTGTGGAACCCAATCCGCCGGCGCCCACCAACAGTACGCTGGATTGGGCAAGACGCCTCTGCGCCTCGGCACCGAAGCCGGGCAACATCAGTTGGCGCGCATAGCGTTCTTCAAGCTCGGGAGGAAGAAGGGTTTGCATACCGTTGTGAATGCAGTGAGTTTTCAGTAGCCCCGAGGGGAATCGAACCCCTATTTAAAGTTTAGGAAACTTCCGTTCTATCCATTGAACTACAGGGCCTTGGGGAGTTGTCGGCGCACCGACGGACATCAAAATTACGCAAAAAAATTGAGCACGTGCCTACGGATGTAGCGGACTTGCTTTTTGGAAAGCCACGGGTGGACGGGAATGGCCAAAATTCTGCGGGAAGTGCTTTCCGCCACGGGAAAATCTCCCTCCTGATAGCCCAAGTGGGCATAGGCTTCCTGCAAGTGCAAGGGCAGGGGATAGTAGACCGCGGAGGGAATGTTGAGGCTCTCCAAATGGAAACGCAGGGCGTTGCGCTCGCGCTCGCTGCGGCACAGCAGGCAGTATTGGTGAAACGTATGCGTGGAGTGCGGGCTTCTTCCCGGCACTTTCAACTGCATACAGCTCACGAAACTACGGTCGTAGTAGCGGGCGATTTCCTGACGGCGGCGGTTGTAGCGGTTCAGACGCGGCAAATGTACGTTCAGAACCGCCGCCTGAATGGTATCCAAGCGGGAATTGACCCCCACATGGGTGTGGAAATACTTTTGCGAAGCCCCGTGAGAGGCGATTTTGCGGATTTTGTCGGCCAAGTCGTCGAGTTGGGTGCAGAGCGCGCCCCCGTCGCCGTAGCAACCGAGATTTTTGGTGGGGAAGAACGAAAAGCACCCGATATGCCCCACCGCGCCCGCTTTCTTGCGGATGCCCTGCGGCGTGCAGGTGTAGTTGTAGGTGAAAGGCCCCAGTTGCAGTTCTCCCACACCTTCGCGCAGGATATATTCCGAACCGATAGCCTGACAAGCGTCCTCGATAACGAAAAGATCGTTCTGTTCGGCGATTTCCATCATCGACGTCATGTCGCAGCACTGCCCGAAGAGGTGGGTGGCGATGATAGCCTTGGTGCGGTGGGTAACCGCCTGTTTCACCTGCATGGGGTCGAGGGTGAAGGTGTCGGGATTGACATCGACCAAAACAGGCTTGAGACCGAGGATGGTGGTGACTTCGATAGCCGAAACGAAGGTGAAGGCGGGAATGATGACCTCGTCGCCCGGTTGCAGATCCAACGCCATTAAGGCGATTTGGAGCGCATCGGTGCCGCTGGCGCAGCTGATTACGTGTTTGGCACCCAAATAGCGGCCAAGGTTTCTTTCAAAGATCGCAACCTCTTCGCCTTGAATGAATGCGGCGGATTTAACCACCCGTTTCACTCTTTTACGTATGCGTTTGCGTACTTTGCGGTGTTGGGCGCGAAGGTCGGCCATTTGTATCTTTTTCATCGTCTCGAGCGTTTGGTAAACATATCGGAGTTGCAAGGCAACCGATAATCTGCAAAGATACCATTTTTCATATTAAAAAATTTTATTACTTTCGCACCCTCAAAATTTGGCGGGGTAGCTCAGTTGGTTAGAGCGTCGGATTCATAACCCGGAGGTCACGAGTTCAATTCTCGTCCCCGCTACAAAGAAGCAAGAGGGCTGCGC
>CAMWVZ010000167.1 GCA_947177845.1 uncultured Bacteroidales bacterium
GATATTGTGCTTACGCGCAAGGCCGGCGGCGCGGGAACCTTTGTCGAACTGGCGGGCATTCCCTATCACGCCTTGGATTCCTATCTGCACAAATTGGTGCGGGCGGGCAAGAAAGTGGCCATCTGCGAACAGTTGGAAGACCCCAAACTGACCAAGAAATTGGTGAAAAGAGGCGTCACCGAACTCATCACTCCGGGTATCTCGCTCAACGATAAGTTGTTGGAAAGAGGGAAAAACAATTTTCTCTGCGGGGTCTGTCCGCTTGCCTATGCCGGCAAGGTGAACGCTTCCAACGCCTCCAACGCTTCCAAGGCGCAGGGCATGGGCGTGGCCTTTTTAGACATCAGTACAGGTGAATTTTATGTGGCCGAAGGCTCGGCGGAATATATCCGCAAACTCATGGACGACTTCGCGCCGGCCGAGGTGGTGATACCCAAGGCCTACCGCGACGGATTCTGTACGGAATTCGGTAACCGCTACTATATCACGGTATTTGAAGATTGGGTTTTCAAACCCGCTTTCGCCCGCGAAACACTGCTCAATCATTTCGGCACGCACTCGCTCAAGGGTTTCGGCGTGGAGGATCTGGCCCTCGCACAGGCCGCCGCCGCGTCCTGCCTCTACTATCTTTCTGAAAGCAAGCACGAAAAGATATCGCATATCGCCTCGATACAGAAAGTGGAAGAGAGCGAATATGTGTGGATGGACGCCTTTACGGTGCGCAATCTCGAGGTATTGGATTCGGCCAGAGGCTTTTCCGAAGGGGTCGGGAACCGGCAGGACTCGCTTTATGCGGTGGTCAACAAGACGTGTACGCCTATGGGCGCCAGACTTTTGCGGCGGTTTCTGACGATGCCGTTAAAAGAGATCGGCGCTATAAACCGCCGCCTCGACGACGTGGAGTTTCTCTCCAAACACACAGAAGATTCTGACTTTCTTTCCGATACATTCTCGTCTTTGGGCGATTTGGAAAGACTTTTATCGAAAGTGGCCGCCTACCGCGTGCAGCCGCGCGAACTGCTGCAACTCAAGAACTCCTTGGAAATCGTGGCGCAAGTCGCCTCGCACCCCTTCGCCGCACCCGCCACAACCACACCCGAAAACCCCGCCGCCTTCGCCACCCGCGCCGCCGCCTTGGACGCCTGCCCCGAACTGGCGCAGTATATAGGCACATGGATTCATCCCGACGCCCCCGCCGTGTTCAGCAAAGGCAATGTAATTGCCCCGGGCGCCGACCCCAACCTCGACGAACTGCGCAAAATCGCCTTCTCAGGAAAAGAATATCTTGCTGATTTACTGAAAAAAGAAACCGAACAAAGCGGCATCTCCAACCTCAAGCTCGGCTTCAACAATGTATACGGCTATTATCTGGAGGTAACCCGCTCCAACCGCGACAAAGTACCCTCCGAATGGATACGTAAACAGACCCTCACCACGGGCGAAAGATACACCACGCAGGAACTGCGCACTTACGAAGAAAAAGTGTTGGACGCCCAGCAGAAAATCGAGGAGCTCGAGAATACGCTTTACCAAGCGGTTCTGCGGGAGTGCTGCACCTATATAAAACGTATTCAGAATACGGTGCAGTCGTTAGCTTATATGGACGTTATCAATTCGTTTGCCCGCGTGTCTGGCGAGTACAACTACCACCGTCCCGTATTGGAAGACAGCTACGATTTTGAGATTGTGCAGGGGCGGCATCCCGTCATCGAAAGGAATATGGAATCGGGGAAAGAATACGTGCCGAACGACATACGTTTTTCGAAAGACGGCTGCCACATTATGATGATTACCGGCCCCAATATGTCGGGTAAGTCGGCGGTGTTGCGGCAGACGGCGCTGATTGTGCTTCTGGCGCAGGCAGGCTGCTTCGTACCGGCGGCCTCGGCACGTATAGGCTTGGTCGACAAGATATTCACAAGGGTAGGAGCCAGCGACAACATCGCTTCGGGCGAAAGTACGTTCATGGTCGAAATGAACGAAACCGCCAATATAATCAACAACTTAACCGAGCGCTCCTTGGTGCTTCTCGACGAAATCGGACGGGGCACCAGCACCTACGACGGTATCTCCATTGCCCGCGCCATTGCCGAATACCTCCACGAAGCCCCCGGGAAAGGCTGCAAGGTTCTGTTCGCCACCCACTATCACGAGCTCAACCAAATGGCCACCCGCTACCCGCACATCCGCAACTTCCACGTCAAGGTGAAGGAGGTGGACGACCGCGTGATTTTTCTGCGCACCCTCGAGGAAGGAGGTTCCGAACACAGTTTCGGTATCCATGTCGCCGAAATGGCCGGTATGCCGAAATATGTGGTGCGTCGGGCGCGCGAAATTCTCGAGATGCTGGAAGAAACACGCGAAAATGGAGCGAATGTAGCGGGCCAAGGGGCGGTCTCGGAAGCTCTGTCGAAATCTCCTGCGGTCAAAAAGGTCGGAAAAGGGGGTGAAGAGGAAGGTGAAACCGTTGAAAAAGAAGCGCATAAACCCTATCAACTCAGCTTCATCCAACTCGATGATCCTTTGCTCGAAAAAATTCGGGACGAGATTTTGGATTTAGACCTCGACAAACTCACTCCGATACAGGCGCTCAATAAGTTAGATGAAATCAAGAAGCTTTTGAGACGAAAAAAATAGCGGGAACCGACAAAAATTTTTGTTTTTTAAAAAAACTGCGTATCTTTGCGGTCCCATTCTGCGGAAGTAGCTCAGCTGGTAGAGCGCAACCTTGCCAAGGTTGAGGTCGCGAGTTCGAACCTCGTTTTCCGCTCGAAAATCCCGGCGTTGTATAACATCGGGATTTTTTGTTTAAAGGGGGTTCCGTGCCGCGCGAATGGCGGCGGAATTACCGATGCCTCGGTGGTGGAATAGGTAGACACGCAGGACTTAAAATCCTGTGGCCGATGAGGCCGTACGGGTTCAATTCCCGTCCGGGGTAC
>CAMWVZ010000168.1 GCA_947177845.1 uncultured Bacteroidales bacterium
ATTTGCTTGTCGGTGAGGGTTTTCCCCTCGTCCTGCAAGATAAAGCTCACCGCATACGACTTCTTGTCTTCGGGCAGGTTCTTGCCCTCGTACACATCGAACAGCGACACCTTGCGCAACAAACTCTTCTCGCTCTTGCGCGCCACGGCCTCGATTTGCGCGAAATCGACGTTCTTGTCCACCAACAAGGCCAAATCGCGGCGCACTTCGGGAAAACGGTTCACCTCCCTGAACTGCGGCGCCTTGCGGGGCATGGCCTTCAAAACGGCGTCCCAGTCGAAATCGGCAAAGAACACCTTTTGTTTCACGTCAAATGCCTTGCAGATTTCGGGCGCCACCTCGCCGAACCTCACGCCGGTCTTGCCTCCGGGCAGCTCCATACGCAGACCGTAGAGAAATTCGCGGTCGTCCTTCAATTCGCTCACCTTGCACGGAAGCGTGTCTAAACGCAGGAATTTCCAAAGCCTTTCCACATACGTCTTGAGCGTATAGAAATCCACGGGCTTTTCGGCTTCCTGCCATATCTCTTCGTTGCGGTTGCCGCAGAGCCACATACCCAAGTGGTTTTCTTCGCGGTAGCGCTGGGTAACGTCTTTCGCGGCGGCCTCACCGCTCTCCGCCGTGCGGAAATAGGTGCGTCCGAATTCGTAGAACTTGATGTTTCCCTGCTTGTGATTTAGGTTGCGGGCCACAGCGGTGAGGCCGCCGAAGAGCAACGAAGTGCGCATCAGGCTCATTTCGCGGCTCAACGGATTGAGCATCTTCACGGTGTCCTTCAAACCGAATTTCTCGATGTAGCTTTCCGAACACAGCGAATTGTTCATGATTTCGTAGAAACCGCCTGAGGAAAGATAGTCGGAAACTTTCGTCTGCACCCTTTCGTTTTCCCCGCTCTTCACAGGCACCACGCCATACGAAATGCGGTTGTGCTCGGCAATGCGGTTGTAGCCGTAGATGCGCAGAAATTCCTCCACCAAGTCGGCGGGGCGAGTCACATCGGTCTTGTTGCAGGGCACGGTCACTTCGAACGTGATGTCGCGTGCGTCCGAACCCCCGTTGGCGGCCACTTCCATTTCCAAGGCACGCAACACCGCTTCCACGGTTTCGGCCTTCATTTCCTCGCCGATAAGACGGTTCAGATAATCCAAGGTGAAGCGGATTTTGGCGCGTTCAAAAGGTTTGGGGTATAGGTCGGTGACGGCGGAGTCGATTTCCGCACCCGCCACCTCTTTGAGCAGGAGGGCGGCCCGTTTTAGCGCGTAAAGGCAGATTTCGGGGTCGCAGCCTCTTTCGTAGCGGAACGAAGCATCGGTGCTGAGCGCGTGCCGGCGGGCCGTCTTGCGGATGCTTACGGGATTGAAGTAGGCGCTTTCCAAGAACACCTCCGTGGTGCTGTCCGAAACGCCCGCGTCCAGACCGCCGAACACGCCCGCGATGCACATGGGCTCGCTCTCGTTGCAAATCATCAGGTCGTTGGGGTCGAGCGTGCGTTCCACCCCGTCCAAGGTGGTCATCTTCTCTCCCGCATGGGCGTGGCGCACCACAATACGGTTGCCTTTGATTTTGGCGCGGTCGAAGGCGTGCATGGGCTGCCCGGTCTCCATAAGCACGAAATTGGTAACGTCCACCACATTGTTGATGGGCCGCAGACCCACGCTCGACAAGCGTTTCTGCAACCATTCGGGCGAGGGACCCACCTTCACGTTCTTCATGCACAGGCCGCTGTAACGGGGGGCGTCGAGAGGCGCCTCCACCTGCACTTCCACAGGCACGCCGTTGCCTTCCTTAAAGTCGGTTACGGAAGGGTATTTGAGCGAAAGGGTGCGGTGATTGCGGATATTCTCCAAGGCCACCAAATCGCGGGCCACCCCGATGTGGGAAGTGGCGTCCGAGCGGTTGGGCGTGAGGCCGATTTCAAACACCGTCTCGCTTTGCAAATGGAAGTATTCGGCCGCGCTCATGCCTACGGGCGTATCGGGAGGCAACACCATGATGCCGTCGTGACTTTCGCCCACGCCGATTTCGTCTTCCGCACAAATCATGCCCAACGACTCCGCCCCGCGCAGTTTCGATTTCTTGATGGTGAAACTCTTGTCGCCGTCGTAGAGCACCGTACCCACCGTAGCCACAATCACTTTCTGCCCGGCGGCCACATTGGGCGCGCCGCACACGATAGGCAGGGGTTCGCCCGAACCCACGTTCACCGTGGTAAGGTGCAGGTGATCCGAGTCGGGGTGCGGCGCGCACGTCAGCACTTCGCCCACCACGAGGCCTTTCAATCCGCCGCGTATGCTTTCCACTTCCTCCACCGCATCAATTTCCAGCCCGCAGTCGGTAAGCAGACGCGAGGTTTCCTCCACGCTCAGATTTAAATCGGCATATTGTTTCAGCCAAGAGAATGCAACTTTCATATCCTATGAAATTATATAGGGCAAAGGTACAAAAAGCCGAGAGCAGATACAATTTCTTATATTTGTCCCCAAAATCATAAAACCCCACGTTATGAAACGCACCCTTACCCTCCTTTTCGTTCTGTGCCTCCCGAGCCTTTTCTCCACCCGCGCCATTTCCGCGCCGCTTCTCCCCGAGGAATATACAAGCGAAGTGGCCAAAATCAGGCCCGGCACATATCCTAAAAGCATAGTCATTAAGTATTTCGATGCCATAGATAAGGGGCTTTCGGTGGAGGTCGGCGCCTTGCAGGAAAATATCTACGAGATCCGTTTCAACGACCAGCATCAGCCTTACCGCTTCAGTGAATACACCTCCGCGGGCGACCTCAAGGAACAATACGACCGTACCTACAACGCCAATGGTGTGGTGACAAACGAAAACAAACGGGGCGGCGACCGTCACGTCAGGCTTTCCAGCGAATACACCTACGAGAACCCCAAGCAGGCCAAGACCATGCGCAGTCAGAAAATCTAC
>CAMWVZ010000169.1 GCA_947177845.1 uncultured Bacteroidales bacterium
TTTCGACGAAAACGGCTTCGCCACCTGCCCCGAAAGCGGCCACCGCTACCACCTCGCCTCCAACCGCCTCACCCCCGCCGAGATGATAGGCCCGAAACTGCAGGCGCGTATCGAGGAGGCGGAAAAGGCTTGCCGTGAGGGTCGGTGCGTGGCGTGCAGAACGGAAGAAGAAATCAAAAACTACTTGAATTCCTTGTAATTCTACCGCATTTACGATGAAGAAGTATACGTGATTGTGGTGGATTTGGAAGGGCACTACGGCGATAAATAACCATCATGAACCTTACGCTATACAAAGCCAGTGCGGGGAGCGGCAAGACCTACACCCTCACGCAGAACTACATCCGCCAGCTGCTGCAACCCGGCACCGAAGCCCGCAACATCCTTGCGATAACCTTCACCAACGCCGCCACAAGCGACATGAAACGCAAGATTGTGGAGGCCCTGGCCGAAAGCGCCCCCGACAAACTCTCGCAAATCCTCCACCGCTACCACGAATTTTCGATAAAGACCATCGACAGCTTCGTGCAGAACATCATCAAACCCTTCGCCTTCGAACTCGGCCTGCCCCGCAACTATACCCCGCAGATAGAAGAAGACCTGCTGGCGCAGGACATCACCGCCCTGCTGCTCGACCGCTTCGGCCGTGAAGGCTACGAAGAACTCAGCCGCAACTTGCAGAACTTCTTGGCGCAGAGAGAACAGAACCAAAAGAGCCTCCGTATCGCCGACCGCATCGAAGAAGTGGTGGCGATGCTCTTTCAGGAGAAGAGTCTGGCCGGCGTGGAGAAACTCTCCGCCCTCACCGACGCCGATTTCCGCCAAGCGACACAAAGCATGGAGAACTTCTGCAAGGATGTGGAGAAGGCCGCCGCCGATGCGCTCCAACACGCCAAAACCCTGTTGCAGACCCACAACCTCACCGAAAAAGACTTTCACGAAGGCAAACGCGGCCTGTACGCATGGCTCACGCTCGACGCCCCGAACCTCGAGAAATTCGCCGCCCCGGGCGCATCGGTCGTCAAATGCGTGGAAAAAGGCATCCTGAAAAAAGAATCGCCCGCCGTTTCCGAACTCGAAGCGTGTTACGAAGCCCTCCGCCGCCCCGACTACGCTTCCTACTTCATTGTCAAGGAAGTGCAAGGCACGGTCCATGCGCTGGCCCTGCTGCGTCAGGCCCGCGAGATATTGCAGGAGATAGAGGAGAAGACCTCCGACATCCCCCTGTCGGAATTCAACCGCAAAATCGACAAGGCTTTGCGCGAGGAAGGCAACGACTTCATCTTCGAACGCTGCGGCACCCGCTACCGCCACATCTTCATCGACGAGTTTCAAGACACCTCGCGCCTGCAATGGAAGAACCTCAAGCCCCTTGTGGTGAACAATCTCGCGCAGGGCTACGGCTGTCTTGTGGTGGGCGACGCCAAACAATCGCTCTACCGCTTCCGCGCCGCCGACATGGAACAATTCGTAGACCTTTGCGCCGACACGAACCCGGATCCCGAACTGCGCGTGTCGGTACGCAAACTCGAAAGCAACTGGCGCTCCGAGAAAGGCATCATCGCCTTCAACAACCTCTTCTATTCGTTTATCTTGGAGAAGTTTGACTTTGCCCGACCCGATGCCGACGAAGAAAATCGGGTAGGGGAGATATACGGCGACCATGCACAGTTTTACCGCACCGAAACCGGGGCGTTGCCCGAGGAAGACCCGCAGGCGGTGCGTATCTTTCAGGTGAGGAATGTGGACAAGGAGGGGGCGCGTGACTTCTACGAAAGAATGCTGCTGGAAGTGCTTTCCCAACACCCCGCCGGCGACGTGGCGGTGCTGTGCCGCAGGAACGACGACTGCCGCGCCGTGGCCGATTTCTTGGTGGAAAAAGGCTATAAGGTCTCCACGCCCGACTCGCTCAAACTCTCCACCCATGCAGGAGTGAAGCTGCTGATTGCCAGCCTGCAATACATACACACGCGGCACAACTACTACCGCGAGGAAGTCTATGAGCTGGCGATGAGGTTGGGGTTGTGGAAAGGGGGCGGCGGCGCGGACGCCCTCGATGCACCCCACGGCCTTATCGCCGCCGCCCCCCCGCAGGCCGACCTTTACGACACCCTGCAAGCCGTGCTGCGCTATTGGAACATGGACCGCGACGCCGACCAATACCTGCTGGCGTTTTTCGACCACGTGCAGAAAAACCGCTTCGGCCGCATCGCCGATTTGGTGCGGTGGTACGAAGACTATGCCGAAAAGACCGCGCTTCAGGCGCAAGGGCAGGACGGCAGCGTCACGGTGATGAGCATCCACAAAGCCAAAGGATTGGAATTCAAAGTAGTGGTGATGCCCTATATCGGAGATACGGGCTTGAAGAACACCCAGCTCTTTTGGGTGGACCACACCCTGCTGCCCCCCGAAGTACGCCTTCCGGCGGCCTTGGTGCGCTATGCGGCCAAGAACCTCAAGAATACGGTTTTGAAAGGCGAAATCGCCAACGAGAAGCAACGCATCGACCTCGACAATCTCAACGCCCTCTACGTGGCCACCACACGCCCCTGCGAGAAACTCTACCTGTTCAACCACGTCAAGAAAGAAAACACCTCCGTTTCGGGCGGATTCGACACCAATCAAGCCATAGCCGCCTTTGCCGAAGCCTATCCGCAGTATGTGGAGCGCGAGGAAGACGGCGCGGAATTATGGGAGGAAGATACTGTGAAGACGGAAGCCGCTTCGGTTCAAGCCACCGAACCACAGGCCGCCCCCCTCGAAAGCCACCCTTGGCGCGACCGCATCCCCACCGCCCGTGTCGACTTAGCCGAAGAAAGCGAAGAACAGGCATGGGGCAATTTCATTCACAAGACCCTCTCTTTCGCCGAGGACGGCACCGAAAACACACTCGACCGCGCCCTGCGCCGCACCCTTCCCCAATAC
>CAMWVZ010000170.1 GCA_947177845.1 uncultured Bacteroidales bacterium
GGGGATGAAGCGGTCGGGGAGGCCGAGACGTTCGATGGGTTGGGTGTAGTTGTGGGCGGCGGCAAATTCGCAGATGGCGGCGCCGAACCCGCCTTCAAGAACACCGTCTTCCACGGTGATGATACGTTTATAGCGCTTGAAAATCTGATGCAGCAAATCGGTATCGAGCGGTTTGAGAAACAGCATATTGTAGAGGCCGAAACGTTTTTGACAACCCGCCTCGCGCGTCAACTCGACGGCTTTGAGCACATGGTTGCCGATATGGCCGAGCCAAAGCACCGCCGTATCGTCGCCCTCCTGTAGACAAACTCCCTTGCCGATGGGCAACGCCCGCAAGGGCGTCTTCCAACGGGGCGTCACTCCCCTACCCCTCGGATAGCGGATTACGAAAGGACTCTGCTGGCTGTCGAGCTGCGCGGTGAACATCAGGTTGCGCAAATCCTCCTCGTTCATGGGCGCACTCACCACGAGATTGGGGATGGGGCGAAGGAAAGCAAGGTCGAACACACCGTGATGCGTGGGGCCGTCTTCCCCTACCAGTCCCGCCCGGTCGAGGCAAAGCACCACGGGCAGGTTCTGCAAGGCCACGTCGTGGATAATCTGGTCGTAGGCACGCTGAATGAAAGAGGAATAGATATTGCAGAACGGCCGCAGCCCCTCGGCGGCCAAACCCGCGCTGAACGTAACCGCGTGCTGCTCGGCGATGCCCACGTCGAACACTCTTTCGGGCATTTTCTTCATCATCATGTGCAGCGAACAGCCCGTGGGCATGGCGGGCGTGATGCCTACAATCTTGGGGTTCTGACGGGCGAGTTCGATGATGGTCTTGCCGAAAACGTCCTGATAACGGGGCGCGAGTTTTAAATTAATACTTTTTTTGAGAAGTTTACCCGTGCGTGGTTCATAGGCTCCCGGGGCGTGGTAGACAATGGGCGACTGTTCGGCCTGCCGCAGCCCCTTTCCCTTGGTGGTGACGATATGCAGCAGCTTGGGGCCCTGTATGTTGCGGAGGTCTTGCAACACCTCCACGAGCGTATGCATATCGTGTCCGTCGATAGGGCCGAAATAGCGGAAATTCATGGCCTCGAACAGGTTGCCCGAAGGACGGAAGAAAGAGCGCGTCGCCCCCATCACCTTGCTTATGAAACGCTTGGGGTCTCGGCGACGCGGTCTGTCGCCGCCCATCTTGTCCCACATGTTGTTCTTGATGCGGTTGTAGCGTTGGGAGGCCGTGATGCGCGTGAGGTAGGTATGCAGGGCGCCTTTGCTGGCGTCTATCGACATGCCGTTGTCGTTGAGTATCACAAGAATGTCGCTCTTCTCCACGCCGGCGTTGTTGAGGCCTTCGAAGGCCATGCCGCCCGTCATGGCGCCGTCGCCTATCACGGCGATATGCCGGCGGTCGATTTCACCTTTGAGTTTGGAGGCCACCGCCATGCCGAGAACGGCCGAAATGGAGGTGGAGGAATGGCCTGTGCCGAATGCGTCGTATTCGCTCTCGTGGCGCGAGGGGAAGCCGCTCAAGCCGTCTTCGCAGCGAATGGAGGGGAATTTATCTCTGCGCCCCGTAAGAATCTTGTGGGCGTAGGCCTGATGTCCCACGTCCCACACCAAGCGGTCGTAGGGCGTGTTGTAGACGTAGTGCAGGGCCACGGTGAGTTCCACCGTTCCCAGCGACGCGCCCAAATGCCCGGGATGCGAGGCCAGCACTTCGATGATGTAGGCGCGCAGGGCATCGGCCACTTCCTGCAGGCGGGCGGCGGGGAGGCGGCGCAAATCGTCGGGGGTATGGATGCGGGATAAGAGGTTGTCCATTCTGAAAAAAAGCCCGACCACCGGAAGCAGTCGGGCTGTGGGATTTTTATATTAATATAAGAGACTACTTCATCAAACCAACCTTGCAGACCAAATCTACCACGCGGTTGGAGTAGCCGAATTCATTGTCGTACCAAGCCACCACCTTCACGAAATTGCCGTCCATCACCTTGGTGAGTTTGGAATCGAAGATGCACGAAATGGGGTTGCCCACGATGTCGATGCTCACGATGGGGTCGGTGCAGTATTCGATATAGCCTTTCATGTAGCCTTCGGAGGCTTCTTTCATGGCGGCGTTCACTTCTTCTACGGTGACGTTGCGGTTGAGTTCGGCGGTGAGGTCTACCACCGAGCCGTCGGGCGTGGGCACGCGCATGGCGAAGCCGTCCATCTTGCCTTTGAGGTCGGGCAGCACCAAACCTACGGCCTTGGCCGCTCCGGTGCTGGTGGGGATAATCGACACGGCGCAGGCGCGGGTGCGGCGCAGATCTTTGTGGGGGGCGTCGAGGATAATCTGGTCGTTGGTGTAGGAGTGAATGGTATTCATCAAGCCGTGCTTGATGCCGAACTTCTCGTGCAGCACGCGGGCCATGGGGGCCAGGCAGTTGGTGGTGCAGGAGGCGTTGGAGATGAGTTTCATGTCGGGGGTGAGGATGTGGTCGTTCACGCCCATCACGATGGTGGCGTCGGTGTCGGTTTCCTTATCGGCGGGGGCGGTGAGCACCACTTTCTTGGCGCCGGCATTGAGGTGGGCGGTAACTTTCTCGCGGCTGCGGAAGCGGCCGGTGGCTTCCACCACTACGTCCACGTTTTCTTTTCCCCAAGGGATATTGGCGATGTCGTTTTCGCGATAGAGGTTGATTTTCTTTCCGTTGACTACGATAGCGTCTTCGCCTTCGGCGTGTACTTCGCCTTTGAAGCGTCCGTGAACCGAATCATATTTGATCAGGTGTACCAAAACTTCGGCGTTTGTATTAATATTAAAGGCGACCACCTCCACTTCGGGGCGTTCCATAAGATTTCTGAACACGATGCGGCCGATTCGTCCGAGACCGCAGATGCCGACTCTGATTTTTTCCATAA
>CAMWVZ010000171.1 GCA_947177845.1 uncultured Bacteroidales bacterium
ATGCAGGCATGGCCCTCGCGCGTATGCGCCTTCGCCCAAGGCACCAGAATGTTGTAGTCGTCTTCTATGATATAATAGGAGGGCAGGGCGTTCCTTTCCTGCAACATTCCGAAAATGCGGCGGCCTGCCTCTCCGGTAAACGCAAGGTTCTCCACGCTGCGGTTCCGCGAAAGGAAATCCACCAACGGGCTGTAGTCGATGCCTCGGTCCATGCCTCCCACAATCACACAATCCACACCTATTATATAAGATAGGGCGGAAATGCTTTCCACGGCGGCGATGCAGGCTTGGGGAATGGTGCTGATGGAGTCGTTGAAGAAATGTTTTCCCTCCACGCAGCCTACATATTCCAAACGGTGCGGAAGCGGTTTGAAACTTGCCACGCGGGTGGCGAGGCGGGCGTAATCGATGCCTTCGGCATGGGCGGCCAGCAGAGCCGCTTTCAAATTGGCTTCGTTGTGGAGGCCGATAAGCGGATGAGGTTGAGGAACGGCCACGGGAAAGTCCGTTTCCGAAGCGGGCGAGAACCCTATGAACCGCGCTTCTTTCAGATAGTTGGGGAAGCGCTTTTCGAGCCGGGATTTTATCAAGGCATCGTCCACATTATATATAAAGGTGTCTGCCACCGCGCCGTCCCCTCTTCCCGCCAGATTGATCTTGGCGTTTTGATAATCGAGAAAACTGCGGTAATGGTCCAGATGTTCTTCGTAGAGATTGAGCAGCACCCCTATGTGCGGCACGGAATGCGCGTGTTCGAGTTGGTGCGCCGAAAACTCGCAGACGATGCAGCTCTTTTCTCCGATTTCATCGAGAATGTCGAAGAACGGAATGCCGATATTGCCCGCCAACACGCAAGGCTTAAAGGCGGAGAGGAGGTGATGGGTGAGCAGGGTGGTGGTGCTTTTCCCTTTGGTGCCCGTGATGCCGATGATTTGCTTTCCGAATGCCCGCAGGAAAATATCGGTCTGTGAACGGAGGTTCGGCAGGCGGTTCATGTCGGGAAAATTCTTGAGCGAGATGCCGGGGGTCTTCAGGATAAGACCCATGGAGGCGGCACGCGCGGCGAAGGTGTCGAGATAGTTCTCGCCCGTTATGTATTCCACCTCGGGGTCGTGGGCGAAAAGCGGGTTGCGCTCTATGTTGGAATTGGCGTCCACCAGCACGAGATGTTTTTGCGGAAGCAGTTGGCGCAGCAGACGGTACGAGCTTTCGCCCTCACGCCCCAAGCCCATGATGGCGATGTCGCCTTTCACGTCAAAGAACGGAAGCATCTTCTTGCGGAGCGCTTCGGGCAGAGGATTGCTTACAAGCCCGTCGGCGGTTTGCCGTTGACGTACCGTGTCGATGCGTTGCCGCAAAGCCGCTTCGAAGTCGGGAAGAAGATTGTGTTCGGAGGAAAATTCGTCCGGCAGTTTGTCGGGCTGCAGGGAGCGGCTTTGTGGCAACGAGAAATAATATTCCAGCAAACGGTTTTCCTTGGCGAAAGGCGCGAGTTTCTGCAACGCCCAATTCACTTCGCCGCGCGTGCCCACACATTCAAAAGGCTTCACTTCCTCCATCCCGCAAAGCTGGTCTAAGAAAGTTTTGAGCGAAAGGTCGTCCAGCAGATTCTTTCCGAAAAGACGGCTGCACTTTTTAATCCCCATAAAGGGTGCGAGAATGATGAACGCGAAGAGACATTTCGGACAGGCACCGCACCACGAATCGGTTTTGCTGCCCGCGTTGCAGCTTCTGAAAATGCCGTGATAGAGCGGGTAGGAAGCGAACAGACGCGCGATGCCGATTTCGTTCAGGGGGCGCAGAAAACTAAAGTAGTTGAAATTTTTGTCGAGGTGCTTCCGTACATAGGCGCGAAAATCATTCTCGAATTCGAGGCTCTTTGAATATTGGTGATTGGCACCGTCGAGGCTGTTTCCCACCGTGCTTTCGTTGGCGCTGTTTTCGTTGCTCAAGGCAATGTGGCGGCACCCGCTCAGACCCGAAACCAAGAGCGATGTGAAGGCGAGCATGGCCGAGAAAGGCGTGTGCCCGTTCAGAAATCCCTGTTGGTTGAGTTGCAGCAGAAGCGGGTCTATGCTTCGGTTCACCACCGCGCAATCTTCTTCGTCGAAGTTCGCCTGCAAACAACAGTTCCGTGTGGCGCCGCGCATATTGATGACCATGGGATGAATCGGAGCATTCGCCTTTCCGTCCGTCAGGCTTTTCAGAATTTCGAGACTCACTACACTGTCTTTTCCTCCGCCCACCGGCACGAGAATTCCGTTGTGCAACCGCACGTCCGTTGCATCACCCGCCGTGCTTTTGCCGTTGTCGGAACAGAGAATTTCCATAAAGGTATCGGACGAGGTTTCTATGCCGTTGAGATAGAAAAATTCTCCCAGACCTTTATAGTAAAGTTTCTTGAACCACGCCTTTTGTTCGGCATCGAGGTGGCCGGCATCCACGCGCACGATGGGGCTGCACGCGGCTTTCCAATAGCTGATGAGTTCGACCATGCCGCAATGAAAGACCAAGAGGTCGAGGGTTTGCGGCGCAAGATTTTCGAAACGGTAAAACTTTCGGAACGGGATGTTCAGCGTGGGAAAAAATTCATAGACATCCTTGCCCGACGTATCTTGAAACGCAAGGGAAAACTTTATGTGCAAGCCTGCCGTATCCCATGAATACTGATGATTCTTGTAAACGAAAACAGGAAATTGTTTCCGCAGTCGTTCGAATTTTTCCTGATTTCCGGCCATTCTTCAAAGGTTTCTTGTGTAAACAAAAGTACGTATTCGTAAAGATTTTTCATACGTTTTTGAAAAAACTTTTGCAACTTTGCTATCGCGTTTTGGCTCAACACAAAACCAAATGCAGAACAAAACA
>CAMWVZ010000172.1 GCA_947177845.1 uncultured Bacteroidales bacterium
TCGAAGAAATAGACTTGGCCGTCGCCCTCGAAGGCGAGGATATGCGTGGCGATGCGGTCGAGGAACCAACGGTCGTGCGAAATCACCACGGCGCAACCTGCAAAGGATTCCAAGCCTTCTTCAATGGCGCGGAGGGTGTTTACGTCTATATCGTTGGTGGGTTCGTCCAAGAGAAGCACGTTGCCTTCGCTTTTCAAGGCTAAGGCCAAGTGCATACGGTTGCGTTCGCCGCCCGAGAGCACGCCCGCTTTCTTGCCTTGGTCGGCACCGCCGAAGTTGAAGCGCGACACATAGGAACGCGAATTGATGAGGCGGCCTCCGAGAGAAATCTGTTCGTTGCCCTCCGAAATCACTTCCCACACGGTCTTTTCGGGGTCGATGCTGGCGTGTTGCTGATCGACATAGCCCAATTTAACGGTGGGGCCCACTTCGAAAGTGCCCGAGTCGGGTTTCTCCAAGCCCATGATAAGGCGGAACAAGGTGGTCTTGCCCGCGCCGTTGGGCCCGATAACGCCCACGATGCCCGCCGGGGGAAGCTTGAAGTTAAGGTCTTCGAACAGGAGTTTGTCGCCGAAAGCCTTGCGCACGTGCACGGCTTCGATAACGTTTGTGCCTAAACGCGGCCCGTCGGGAATATAGATTTCCAAGCGTTCTTCCTTTTGCTTGCTGTCTTCGTTGAGCATCTTCTCGTAGGCGTTCAGACGCGCTTTTCCTTTGGCCTGACGTGCCTTGGGCGCCATTCTCACCCACTCCAACTCGCGTTCGAGGGTCTTGCGGCGGCGGGACTCCGATTTTTCTTCCTGTTCGAGGCGCTTGGTCTTCTGTTCGAGCCACGAGCTGTAATTGCCTTTCCAAGGGATGCCTTCGCCGCGGTCGAGTTCGAGAATCCAGCCGGCCACGTTGTCGAGGAAGTAGCGGTCGTGCGTGACGGCGATGACGGTGCCTTTATATTGGTGCAGGTGGGCTTCCAGCCATTGAATGGACTCGGCGTCGAGGTGGTTGGTGGGTTCGTCCAAAAGCAGGATATCGGGTTCCTGCAACAGCAGGCGGCACAAGGCCACGCGGCGGCGTTCCCCTCCGGAAAGGGTGGCTACCGAAGCGTCCGCGTCGGGGCAGTTGAGCGCGTCCATGGCGCGTTCCAGCTTGGCGTCAAGTTCCCAGGCGTCGTGCTGGTCGAGCAGTTCGGTGAGTTCGCCCTGCCGTTCGATAAGCTTGTTCATTTCCTCGTCGCTCATCGGTTCGGAAAAGCGGTTGTTGACCTCTTCGTATTCTTTCATCAGGTTCACCACTTCCTGCACGCCTTCCTGCACCACTTCCTTGACGGTCTTGCTGTTGTCGAGTTCGGGTTCCTGCGCGAGATAACCCACCGTATAGCCCGGCGAAAACGCCACATCGCCCTGATAGTTCTTGTCGATGCCGGCGATGATTTTCAGAAGCGTGGACTTTCCCGAGCCGTTGAGACCGATGATGCCGATTTTGGCTCCGTAAAAGAAAGAGAGCCATATATCTTTCAGTACCTGTTTGTTGGGCGGGTAAATCTTGCTTACCCGATTCATCGAGAAAATAATCTTAGGTTGTTCTTCTGCTGCCATATATCCTTATGTTTTATTATATTTTATTGTATCTTAGGCTTCCTTATTATAACTCCTCATCTATTACTTTACGTAGTTCCTCTTCGGTTGGAAGTACTTTTCGCACATCCTCAACTGTCTTGTAGGTTGCCACACCCATAGGATTTTCATACCCTTGAATAAGAAATTCCACAAAACTCTTGTCAGCTTGTTTACACAAAATTATACCGACACTCGGATTTTCAAAAGGTTTTTTCACCTCACTGTCAAGTATACGCAGATAGGCACTCAGTTGGCCAAGATAGGCAGGCTTAAACTCTCCGCGCTTCAATTCGACCACCACCAATGCTGCCAGTTCTCTGTTATAAAACAGTAAATCGGGGAAAACTTCATGCCCATATTTTTCCAAATGGTATTGATTTCCGACAAATGTGAAATCTCGTCCAAATTTCATTATAAAATTTTTGACATTGTGGACAATAGCTTTCTCTATTTCCCGTTCGTCTATATCGGCTTTATCTCGTTCGCCAAGTTCTTCTACATTGATGAAGTCAAGCAGATACTCATCTTTGAACATCGCTATAGCTTGCAATGCCGTGCGAGCATCCGGTATCGTCTTAGCGAAATTATTAGGTAGTTCCCCTTGATGATGATACAGGTCGGATTTCAAAATATCACGCAACTGATATTTATTCCATTGATTAATGAAAGCTTGATGGATGTAAAAAACACGTTCATTTACATCTTTTGCCTTTGTCAGAATCTCTATATGGTGAGAGAAACCTAGAGACAAAAACTCCTCTATTTCAAATTTGGCAGCCATTGGCTGCCGATTCGAACACATCAATAAATCACAGTCTATAATAAATTTATGGTTTTTCTCCGACAAATTTTGCGTGTCCGCTTTTAATTCGGCAGCCGTGGCTGCCGAATTAAAAAAATCCTGCCACTCCTCATAAAAAGTCCGCATATTTTTCAGATTACGGATACCAAAACCTCTCAACCCCGGCAACTCTTTCTGCAATTGTTCGCTTATAGCTTCTATGGCGTTCATCCCCCAGTATCCTTGTCTGGAATTCATAGAAATATACTGACCTATACCGAAATATAATGCCAACTGTTCACGGTTTACCTCTTTGGAAGCCTTGTATTGGCTTTGCAGTATCGCCGTCTTTATAACGATGACAGCATCTCTTATAACTGTTGCGCTTTTGCTCATACCCCATCAAATTTCATGGTCAATTGCGACACGCT
>CAMWVZ010000173.1 GCA_947177845.1 uncultured Bacteroidales bacterium
CCGCCCTCCTTAGCAGGAAAGTGCGGCCAACGCAATCGAGTTGAGTTTGGTCTTGGTGGTGTCGCCGCGCGAAGAAAGCACGCACGGAACCTTGGCACCCACCACCATGGCGGCCACCTCGCCCTGACAGAACTTGGTGTGCACCTTATAGAAAGTGTTGCCCGCCTCGATATTGGGGAAGAGCAAGCAATCGGCATCGCCGGCCACGGGGCCGCCCACACCCTTTATCTCGCCCGCTTCCTTGTCGATAGCCACGTCCACCGAGAGAGGACCGTCTACAAAACCGCCCTTAATCTGCCCTCTCTCAGCCATCTTGGCCAACAAAGCGCCGTCCACGCAGGCCTGCATACCCGTGGAAACCTGCTCGGTGGCCGCCAGAACAGCCACTTTCGGCTTCTCGATGCCGATATCGTGCGCGGTCTTGATAAGGTAGTTGCAAATGGTGGTCTTCTGCTTGAGGTCGGGCGCGGGAATGATAGCCATATCGCTCACCACCAAAAGTTTATGATAGAAAGGATTTTGCAGGAGCGCAATATGCGTGAGCGTGGCCTTGGGGCCGGGCATCAAGCCGCCTTCCTTGTTGAGAATGGCACGCATGTATTTGTCGGTGCTCACCAAGCCCTTCATCAAGAAGTCGCCCTCGCCGTCGTTTATCAACTTCACGGCTATCTGCGCACACTTGGAGTCGTTTTTCTCCTGCACAATCTTAAATTTGTTGATGTCGATGCCCTCCTTTTCGCACACGGCGCGGATCATATCGGTGTCGCCCACCAAGGTGGCTTCCACCATACCCATATCCACCGCCTGACTTACGGCGCTGATAGTGTGTGCATCCACGGCATAGGCCGCTACCAAACGTTTTTTGCCCTTGCTCTTCACGAGCTCGAACAACTCATCTAATTTAGTGATTGCCATATCTTTATTGTTTTAATCGTCGCAAATCAACGCCTACAAAAGTACAAAAAGTCGAGAACAGAAACCAATTTACAAAAAATTCGTATCCTTGCCGCCCCATTCCTTATATATATGCCTCAAATCGACGTCGCTTCCACCCCTCTCGGCAAAATCGGCTACAAGCGGATTTTCGGGATTGCTTTCCCTATCATTCTGAGCAACTTGGCGCAGAATGTCATCGCCATCGCCGACACCATTTTCTTGGGCAATCTGGGCGAGGTGGAATTGGGCGCCTCGGCCTTGGCCTCTATCTTCTATCAAGTTATGGTGATGGTGATCTTCGGCTTCGGAGGGGGCGCGCAGATTCTCATGTCGCGGCGGCTCGGGCAGGGGAAATTCAAGTCGATAGGCTGCATCTTTCAGCATACCTTGTGGTTTACGCTCTTCTGCGCCTTGCTGCTGTGCTCGCTCTTCCTGCTTTTCGGCAACAGCCTCATGGCGGGCATGTTGCATTCTCCCGACATTCTGCAAGCGGTGAGCGACTATATGCACGTGCGCATCTACGGGCTGTTCTTCTCGCTGGCCATCATCGCGTTCAACGCCTTCTACGTGGGCATCGCGCACACGCGCACCATTTCCATAGCCACCCTCATCATGGGCGGCATCAACGTGGTGCTCGACTACGGCTTGGTGTTCGGGACGCTGGGGTTGCCGCGCATGGAGATGCAGGGGGCGGCGCTGGCTTCGGTGATTGCGGAGGGCATCGGTTTGATTGTCTATGTGTTGCTGACGTATTTTTCGCGCCACTGCAAGCAATACCTGCCTTTCGGTCGCTTCCGCTTTCAGTTCCGCATCATCAGGAACCTCCTGAATGTGGCCTACCCGCTTATGGTGCAGAATCTTCTGTCTTTCGGAAACTATTTCCTCTTCTTCCTCTTCCTCGAGGAGCTGGGCCAACGCTCGTTGGCGGTGGCCAACATGACGCGAAGCCTCTACGTGCTTTTCCTGCTGCCTATATGGGGTTTCGCGTGCACCACAAGCACGCTCACGTCCTATCTCTGCGGGCAGAAACGCACCCGCGAGATTTTCCCCGTGGCGGGCAAGGCGCTGCTTCTTACCTTGCTGTGCATCAGTGTGATTGTAGGTTTGTTCTTTCCGTTTCGGGAAGAGGTGCTGGGCCTCTTCACGCACGACGACACCTTGGTGCCCGAGGCGTTTCCGTCTTGTATGGTGATTATCGCGGCCACCTATATGATGTCGGTGGCGCAGATTCTGTTCAACACCATACTGGGGCGGGGTGAAACCAAGGCGGGCTTCCTTATCGAAACCGTCAACATGGTGTTCTACTTTCTCTATTGCTGGATTTTCATCCACCTCGACCCGAATTGTTCGGTGGCCAAGGCTTTCGGCGCGGAAATCACCTACACGCTGGGGCTTTTTGTGATTTCGTTGATTTATATCTTGATTTCGAGGCAGTTCGGAAGCGGCAAGATTCGGGAGATTTAGCGTTTCGCGCTATGGGTTCGCGCTATCTCGCGGCTATGCGAAGTCCTCAATCTTTCCCATGTCTTTCCAAAAGCCGTCTTTCTGTTCTTGGAGCAAAATTTCGTGATGTCGGGAGGCGTTTAGATAGGTGTCGATGACCGAAAAGGGCTTGTCGGTGCCGTAGGCGGTGGCCCATTCGTCTATCAGGCTGCATTTTATTATGTGTATACCGCTGAATGCGAAGGCATTGAAGTTGTCTGAAATCGGCTCGCCCTTCACCTGCCCGGTCTTTTCGTTACGCCAGGCGCGCAGGCGGCCTGCGGGGTCGGCGTAGAGGTAGCGGGAAGTGGGACGGCGACGCACCGAAAGGAGGGCGGCGGGGCTTTTCGCGGTGGAAGTTTCTCCGGCGGCCGTCTTTGCCGTGGAGG
>CAMWVZ010000174.1 GCA_947177845.1 uncultured Bacteroidales bacterium
ACATCATGCGCGAAATCGGCGTGGAAATCCGCACGGGCGTGGAAGTGGGCAAGGATATCACCCTCGCCCAACTGCGCGAGCAAGGCTACAAAGGTTTCTATATCGCCGTGGGCTGCCAGGGCGGACGCTTGCCGGGCATTGCGGGCGAGAACCTGCCAGGCGTCACCACGGCCATTGATTTTCTGCGGGAAGCCAACACCGGCAAGCAGAAGATAAGTGGCAAGGTTGTGGTGGTAGGCGGCGGCAACGTGGCTATCGACGCGGCACGCGTGGCCAAACGCGGCGGCGCTTCGGAAGTGGTGATGCTTTCGCTCGAAGACGAGAATACGATGCCCGCCTCCAAGCAGGAAAAGGCCGAAGCCCGCGCCGACGGCGTGGATATCCGTCCCGGCTGGGGGCCCAAGGAAGTGTTGGGCAGCGAGAAAGCCACCGGCATCGTGTTCAAGAAATGCCTCTCCGTATTCGACGAACAGCACCGTTTCGCGCCCCAATACGACGAAAACGAATTGATTACCTTGGATGCCGACTTGGTGATTTTTGCCGTCGGACAGACTATCGTCCTCAACGACCTGCTCAAAGACAGCAAGGTGGAATACGCCAAAAACGGCTATCCCACCGCCGACAAACTCACCTATCAGACCGCCGAGGCCGACATCTTCGTGGGCGGCGACTGCCTCACCGGCCCCAAGTTCGCCATCGACGCCATTGCCGCCGGCAAGGAAGCGGCCGAATCGCTGCACCGTTTCGTGCAGCACGGCCACATGACCATAGGCCGCAACCGGAGAGACTTCATCGAACTGAACAAGCAGGACATCGCCGTGGCGTCCTACGACAATTCTTCCCGTCAGGAAGAAGGCGACGCCCCGCAGCAAGACCCCTTCCGCGAGTACCACAAGACCCTTACCGAAGAACAGGTGCGCAAGGAAACCGCCCGCTGCCTGTCCTGCGGCGCTTCTATCGTGGATACGAACCGTTGCATCGGTTGCGGCGTATGCACCACCAAATGCGCCTTCGATGCCATTCATCTGTACCGCAAACACCCCGAAGCCAGCAAAATGGTGATTTCGGAAAACAAGTTCGGCGCCATTTTGCCCTACGCCATCAAGCGCGGCCTGAAGATTTTGGTTAAAAAGAAAAAGTAATGCACGAATTAGGCATTGTCTTCTACATCATCAAGGACGTCAAGAAGGTGGCCGAGGAAAACAAGGTTGCCCATGTTGGCAAGGTGGTGATGAATATCGGGGAGGTTTCGACCGTGGTGCCGGAATACCTCACGGATTGTTGGCGCTGGGCGGCCGACAAGGAAGACGTGTTGCGCGGCTGCGAACTCAAGGTGAACACAATTCCGGCCGTCACCCACTGCGATGCCTGCGGCAAGGACTACCCCACCGTGGCGCATGGCCGCACCTGTCCGTTCTGCCAAAGCGGAGAGACGTGGCTGCTACATGGCAACGAAGTGGAGATAAAAGAGATTGAGGTAAATTAATAGAAAAAGTTAAAAACTCATAATCATGTGTTGTTTTTTAGTACCCCTCGTAGAAGCGGCCGCCACGACCGCCTACCGTAAGCACAACGCGGAATCCATACGGGAATCCGTTTCCGTCAAGCACGAAGTTCCGGCCTTGGAAAAGATGCTTTGGGGCGGCTCCGTCATGCTTATCATCGACCACATCCTCAACGGAGAACTGATGTGGCAATTTCCGTTCTTCACGGCGCTGCAACAAGGCGGCATAGGCGTGTTCCTGCGCGAACTCATCGGCGTGGGCGTTCCCATGGCCGCAGGCCTCACCCTTGTGTGGGCGGTCTATGCACGGCTCAAAACCCGCAAGAGAAGCGTTTTAGCATAAAACAAAATCCATCATAATTTATTAAAAACAAACTATTATGTTGTTTCATGTTTATGGAGACTTGGCCATCTACAAGTGGATTGCCATGTTCGCAGTCCTCATAGGACTGATTCTTCTCAATGAATTCGCCCGAAAGACCAAATTCGGCGGAATCGTAACCTTTTTTGCCGTGCCCGTACTGTTGACGGCCTATTTCGTGACGATCTACATCGCGGCTTCGCTGGGCGCCGACTGGGCGCTGCACAACCAGACCTATCTTTACATGAACGGCTGGTTCCACTACGCCAAACTGTATGCGGCGCTGACGGGCTGTATCGGCTTCATGATGATCAAGTACGGCTGGGGTATCGGCAAACAGCATTGGTTCAAACCCTTCCCGTTCATCATCGTGGCCATCAACATCCTTATCGCCGTCGTTTCCGACTTCGAAACGGCCTACAAGGGTTGGTACAGCTGGTTCCTCTCGCCCGAACAGGTATGGTTGTATGGCGGCTGGCACAACATCATGAACGGTGTGGCCGGTCTGCTCAACATCTTCTGTATGACCGCGTGGTGGAGCGTTTATTCCTCCAAGGACAAGACCGATATGTTGTGGCCGGATATGACGTGGGTGTATATCGTGGTGTATGATGTATGGAACTTCGCCTACACCTACAACTGTCTGCCCACCCACTCTTGGTTCTGCGGTATCGCGCTTCTGCTGGCTCCCACGATTGCGGCTGTCTGCTGGAACCGGGGCGGCTGGATTCAGAACCGTGCCAATACGCTCGCTATCTGGTGTATGTTCGCGCAGGTATTCCCGCTCTTCCAAGTTACCTTCCCCAACGGCCTCCAAGTTTACAAGTGGGCTACCCTTCCCACCCTCTATGCCGACGGCACGCTCAACGGCATTGTGGAAGGCGGCAGCGTCAACGCCGATCCTACGGCCATGACCGTTGTCAGCGCCCT
>CAMWVZ010000175.1 GCA_947177845.1 uncultured Bacteroidales bacterium
TTCATTTCTTCGGGCGAGCGGTTGTCGTTCACCTCGAACTGCGCCACTTCCTTGTTGGGGTGGGCGTAGCCGCCGGGGTCGGTCTGCGAACCGGCGCTGATGGAGGTGATGCCGAGCGAAATCATACGGTTGCGGAACTCGCGGCTCTCGCGTGTGGTGAGCGACATCTCCACCTCGTCGTCGAAGAGGCGGAACGCCCAAATCATCTGCACGAACTCCTTGTCCGACAAAACGTTCTGCGGCTTGAAACCGCCGTTTTCGCCGTCGTCCTCGTGGGGACGCATACGTGGAAAGGCGATGCAGTATTTAGACCGCCAATAGGTTTTCTCCAGATAGCGCAGGTGCATGGCCATGAACACGGCTTCGGTGCGCCAATCCTCCAAGCCCAGCAAGGCACCCAAACCTATCTTGTTGACGTTGGCCGCGCCAAGGCGGTCTTGGCTGTTGAGCCTCCACGCAAAATCGCGTTTCATGCCGGCGGGGTGATAGAACTTGTAGCGTTCCTTGTTGTAGGTTTCCTGATAGACATATACCGCATGCAGGCCGCTTTTGCGCAGACGCTCGTAGTCGGGCGTGTCCATGGGCTGCACTTCGAGCGAGAGTTGGGCGAAGTGGGGCGAGAGCAGCTGCATGGCGTGTTCGAGATAGTCGATGCCCGCATCCTTGGGCGACTCGCCTGTAAGCAGCAGCAGGTGTTGGTAGCCCATTTTCTTGAGCACCGCGCATTCCTCCATAATCTGAGCGTCGGTGAGGGTGACGCGGGCGAACTTATTGTTGTGGTTGAAGCCGCAGTAGATGCAGTGGTTGGTGCAGGCGTTGCTCAGGTAGAGGGGAATGTAGAACTGAATGGTCTTGCCGAATTTCTTTTGCGTGGCCTTGCGGCTCAGTCCGGCCATCGTCTCCAGATAGAGGGGAGACTCCGACACGGCGGGGCTCACCAAGGCCTTGAAGTCTTCGAGCGTGAGCGCGGGGTCGGGGCGTTGCGCCTTGGATAGCGCAATCTCCACGTCGCGCGTGGTTTTGGCATAGATGCTCCGGCGCATCTGTTCCCAATCGTAGTTTTGAAGGATATCGGAAAACATCGCCTTTCTATTTTGAGTATTCGTCCGTACACTTGCCCTTGCCCAAATCGTGGCTGATACGCATGGCGCAGAAATTGGGGCCGCACATGGTGCAGAATTTGGAGCCGTCCTCGCTGGCGCCTTCGCGTTGGTGGAAATATTCGAAGGCACGGTCGGGGTCGAGCGCCAGATTGAACTGGTCTTTCCAGCGGAACTCGTAGCGCGCCTTGCTCATGGCGTCGTCGCGTATCTGCGCGCCCGGGTGTCCCTTGGCCAAGTCGGCGGCGTGTGCGGCAATCTTGTAGGTGATGATGCCCACGCGCACGTCTTCTTTCTCGGGCAGGCCCAAATGTTCCTTGGGGGTGACGTAGCAGAGCATGGCCGTGCCATACCAGCCTATCAGGGAGGCACCTATGGCCGAGGTGATATGGTCGTAGCCGGGGGCGATGTCGGTGACCAGAGGCCCGAGCGTGTAGAACGGAGCCTCCTTGCAGTCGCGCAGCTGCTTGTCCATGTTTTCCTTGATCTTGTGCATGGGCACGTGGCCGGGGCCCTCGATGAACACCTGCACGTTGTGTTCCCACGCCCGTTGCGCCAAGGCGCCTATGGTTTCCAGTTCGCCGAACTGCGCTTCGTCGTTGGCGTCGAAGATGCTGCCGGGACGCAGCCCGTCGCCCAAGGAAAGGGCGGTGTCGTAGCGCGCCACCAATTCGCAGATTTCGTCGAAATGGGTGTAGATGAAGTTTTCCTGATTGTGATGCTGGCACCAGCTCGCCATAATGGAGCCGCCTCGGCTCACGATACCCGTGAGGCGCTTTTTCGCCATAGGGATATACTTGAGCAGAACTCCGGCGTGAATGGTGAAATAGTCCACGCCCTGCTCGCATTGCTCGATGAGCGTGTCGCGGAAGATTTCCCAAGTGAGGTCTTCGGCCTTGCCGTTCACCTTCTCCAAGGCCTGATAGATAGGCACCGTGCCCACGGGAACGGGGCAGTTGCGGATAATCCATTCGCGCGTTTCGTGGATATGCGCGCCCGTGGAGAGATCCATGAGCGTGTCGCCGCCCCAGCGGCAGCTCCACACAGCTTTTTCCACTTCTTCCTCTATGCCCGAGGAAGTGGCCGAATTGCCGATGTTGGTGTTGATTTTGGTGAGGAAGTTGCGGCCTATAATCATAGGCTCGCATTCCACATGGTTGATGTTGGCCGGAAGCACGGCACGGCCCGCGGCAATCTCCTCGCGCACGAATTCGGGCGTGATGCGGGTCTTGATGCCGCACTGCTCGGCGTTTTGGTTCTCGCGGATGGCCACATATTCCATTTCCTCGGTGATGATGCCTTGGCGGGCGTAGTACATCTGCGAGAGCTGGTGTCCGTCTTTGGCGCGGAGCGGCTTGCGGATATGCTCGAAGCGGAGGGCGTCGAGGCTCTTGTCGTTCAGACGCGCCTGGCCGTATTCGGAGGTCATTCCGGAGAGCCTTTCGGCATCGCCGCGGCGTTCAATCCACGGGGTGCGGATATCCTTGAGGCCTTTGTGGAGGTCGATTTCGGCGGAGGGGTCGGAATAGGCACCGCTGGTGTCGTAAACATAGACCGGCGCGTTGGGCGTATGCACGGGCTTGCCGTCTTGCATCGTCACGGTATCGACAAGGTTAATCTTGCGCATGGGCACCTCTATGGGAAAGAGTTTCCCCTTTACATATACTTTTTCCGAACCGGGAAAGGGACGGCG
>CAMWVZ010000176.1 GCA_947177845.1 uncultured Bacteroidales bacterium
CTTTGCAAACATAAAAAAAATTTTACCTTTGCCCGTTTTTGAAAATTATACGTCTATGTTAGTTTTTATGAGTGTGCTGTTCCTGTTAGGCTACTTTTTCATTGCCATGGAACACGTTGTGAAGGTGGACAAAGCCGCTATCGCCCTACTTACGGGCATGGCCCTTTGGGTTTGTTATGTGTATGTGGCGCCCGGCATCGTGCCCTCCATGCACAATTTTCAGTCGTGGCTGGCCGAAACCACCGACCAAGCCTTGCTTACCAGCGAGGGGATGCGCCATAAGGTTTTGGACTTTGTGGTGAATGTGCAGATTATAGAACATCTCGGGGATATTTCGTCCATCCTCTTCTTCTTAATGGGTGCGATGACGATTGTGGAACTGGTGGACGTTCACGGTGGTTTCAACCTCATCACCGACCACGTAAAGACCCGCAACAAGAAAAAACTTCTTTGGCTACTGGTGTTCATCACCTTCTTCATGTCGGCCATTCTGGACAACCTCACCACCACCATCGTCATGATTATGTTGCTTCGCCGTTTGGTGAGCAAACAGCAAGACCGCTGGATTTTTGCGGGCATGATTGTGATTGCGGCCAACAGCGGCGGCGCGTTCTCGCCTATCGGCGACGTCACCACCATCATGCTGTGGGTGAAAGGCAATGTCACCACGGTGGGCCTCATTCCCAACCTTATCCTGCCCTCCCTTGTGTCGGTGGCACTTCCCGCCTTCATCATGAGCTTCTCCCTGAAAGGGGAACTTTCGCCGCTCGAAGATGTCCAAAAGGCGCAGAGCGAATACGAAAAGAGCCTCGCCATTCTTCCCTCCGACAACAGCGCTTGCATCACTCCGCGCGACAAGAAAATCATCTTCGTGTTGGGTGTGGCTGCGTTGATTTTCGTTCCTATCTTCAAGTCCATCACCCATTTGCCTCCCTTTGTGGGCGTGCTTCTCGGACTGGGTGTGATTTGGGTCTATACCGAAGTGATGTATCAGAGCAAGCGGAATATGGAAGAGCACCACAAACACCGCATCACCCGTGTGTTGAGCCATATCGATGTGAGCACGATTCTGTTTTTCCTCGGCATCCTGCTGGCGGTGGCGGCGTTGCAATGCGCGGGCATTCTGAACAACTTGAACGTCTTTCTCGACACCCATGTGGGCAACATCTATATCATCAATGTGATTATCGGCGCTATCAGTTCCATTGTGGACAATGTGCCTTTGGTGGCCGGTGCGATGGGTATGTATGACCTTGCCGACGTGGGCGTGTTCGCGCAGGACGGTGTGTTCTGGTTGTTCCTTGCCTATTGCGCGGGCGTGGGCGGTTCGATGCTCATCATCGGTTCGGCCGCGGGTGTGATGGCCATGGGTCTTGAGAAAATCAACTTCATCTGGTATCTCAAAAACATCAGCTGGCTGGCGTTGGTAGGCTACCTCTGCGGTGCCATTGTCTTTGTGGTGCAGGAATTCATCTTGAACGGCGGCGTATTGCCCGCCTAAGGAATGTTTAGAACGCCTCGTTGAGCGTAACGACGAAGGCTCCGGTGAAACGGCCGCCGACGGGATCGCGGCGGCCGAAACCATAGTCGACGCGGAGGTTCACATTGTGCTTGAATTCAAGGCGAAGGCCCACGCCCGCCGAGTAGAGCAGATGCTCCGCACGCAAACTCTTGAAATCGGGGAACAAGGCTCCAAAACCTCCGAAAGCCGCCAAACCCAATCTCCAAAAAAGTTTCTGACGCAGTTCGGCCTGCACCGAAAGTAGGTTGTTGTCGGTGTAACGGCCTTCGTAGTAGCCGCGCAGACGGAATTTCCCTCCCGCCTCTTCGCGCAGCGTCCAAGGCGCATCGGGCGTATTGATTTGGGTGTAGGCATCGAAGGCCAGCACCGCGCCTTTCCAAAGTTTCTGATAATAGTTGGCTTGAAACGTGATGCGGAAGACCGTCCGCGGGTTCGTACCCCAAACAGAGGGATAGACCATGCCTCGGAGTATCACGTTCCCTCCCTTGGTGGGGTTGCCCACATGGTCGCGCGAATCGTATTGCACCGAAACGCCTACGCCCGTGGTGATATAAGATAGGTTCTGCCCGTTCAGATAGGTTTTGTCTTCGATTTTTTCTATCACCTTATACGCAAAATCAACCGCTGCGCCCACATAGAGGTCTTTGGCGAATTGATAGTCGTAGGAAGCGTTCAGCTCGAGTTCGTCGAGGGAGATCTCGATAGGTTTCCGAGAAACGCAGGAAGCATAGTCGATGCCCCAAAACTTCGGGCGTTCGCGCCAATAGGAAAGTTCGTAGCGGAGCCTGTGCCGACGGCCAGGGAAGAAGACGTTGCCGTCTACCCCTACATGAAAGAATCCGCGCAACATCGCCAATGCCAGAATGGAGGCGTCGGAGGCCTGCATGAGCGAGTCGTTGCGGTCGAGACGGAAGAGCAGCGAAGCCATGGCGCCCAAGCCGAAGAAACCTTCGTTGCTGTAGGCGGGATACACCACTTCGCTGTGGTCGATTTTCTTGATGAAGGTGCGGTCTATCTGTCCGTGTATGAGACGGGTGAAGAAGTTATCCTTGGGAAGACTGTCTTTCCGCGCGGTGTGCAGACTATCGCGGGCGGCAACCTGAGCGGCTTGCGGGGCGGCAAGACAAGCGGCCGGGAGCGCAAGCAGCCCCCACAGAAGAACAAAAAGCGTGTTCCTAATAGACATCATGGTCGAGGTCGGTGGGGTCGTTTTCGCCGCAGTTCTGCATACCGTCGCTGAACTCGC
>CAMWVZ010000177.1 GCA_947177845.1 uncultured Bacteroidales bacterium
GCGACACCGTGCCGGTGCAGGACAAACAATACTTCCGCCAAGTTATGGTGCCCGTCACCTCTATCGGACATTTCCACAAGGATTTCCGCTTTCGTTTCCGCTGCAGGTCCACCATAGACGCCAACGGGCAGTCTACCGGCGGGCAATGGCATATCGACTATATCTACGTCAATGCGGATAGAAGCTGGAACGAAACCTGTGTTCCGGATGTGGCTTTCGCCAGCGTGAGCCCATCCTTGCTCAAAGACTATTCGCAGGTTCCCCGCCGGCAGTTCACGCCGTCCATGCTGCGTCCGAACCTCGATGTGCGCTTCGCCAATTTCGGCGAGCAATTGCTCAGCTGCCACTACCAATACGAATTGCTCGATGCCGAGGGCACGCAACTGTCCCTTTATCCCGCCGACGACCCGCTCACCTTTCAGCTTTTTCCTTTCTTTTCAGACGGCTACCGAACCTCGCCCGACATCTCGTCCGTTCCCTTGCGCTACACCTTTGACGGGTTGCAGGAAAGCTATACCCTGCGGCATATCCTTTCGTCGGGCATCCGCAACAGCTACGGCAACGTAAACGACACCATCACCCTGCAACAGTTTTTCGGAAACGAATTCGCCTACGACGACGGCAGCGCCGAAGCGGGCTGGGGGCTCAACTATGCGCAGGGAACCTTTGCCTATGCTTTCGAACTCACCCAACCCGACACCCTTACGGCGGTGAAAATCTTTTTCAACCGCTCGTTCGGCAACGAAAACATAGTGCCTTTCAATCTGGTGGTGTGGAACGCGGGCACCACCGACACCGCACCCGGCGAAATCCTCTACAAGAAAGAGAATCTGAAAGTGAAAATCGAACCCGGCATCAACAGGTTCGTACACTATGCCTTGGATACGAATCTTGTGCTTCCCTCCGGCAAATTCCATATCGGCATCGAGCAAACTTCCGATGCTTTCCTCAATATCGGCTTCGACAAGAATTCCGATTTGCAGGGAAAGATACTTTACTCGTATTACGACCCTGTACAGCATACATGGTCTTGGTATACAAGTCTCTATACAGGGGCTTTGATGATGCGTCCCGTTTTCGGGGCGGCGGGTGCCGGAGAACCGTCCACGGCCAACGAACCCCGCACGGCCTATGGGCAGATTCGCGTGCAGCCCAACCCGGTGCGCAACGGTGTGCTCCACGTGGAATTGCCGGAAAATCTTTCCTCCTCAACTGTTCCGACGGTGCGGATTTTTGATATGCGGGGCAGGGAAGTCTATTGTGAAAAATATCACGAAACCCTCTCGCTGAGCGGTCTCGGTACGGGCGTGTATGTTCTTCGCATTACGCAGGAAAACCGCGTGCTGGGTTTCACCAAAATCGTAGTATTGTGAAAGCCGATGATATAGAATTGCAAGACGAGGAATTGCAAGACGACGAAACGCAGGAGTTATACGAGCATTTCCGTTTTGAGGCCGACCCCGGACAAGCCCCGCTCCGTTTGGATAAATTCTTGGTGGACAGGCTTTCCGGAACGGCCCGCAACCGCATTCAGAACGCCGCCAAAGCGGGCAATATCTTGGTGAACGGCAAGAGCGAAAAGCCCAACTACAAGGTAAAGCCCGGCGATGTCGTGAGCCTTGTGCTGCCCAATCCTCCCCAACATATCGACTTGGCTCCCGAAAACATCCCGCTCGATATTGTATACGAAGACAACGAGGTGATAGTCATTAATAAAGCTCCCGGTATGGTGGTGCACCCCGGTTTCGGCAACTTTACGGGCACCTTGGTAAACGCGCTGATGTATCATCTTAAAGGAGAGAAACCGTTTTTGGTGCACCGTATCGACAAAGACACTTCGGGATTGTTGCTGGCCGCCAAAACCGAACAGGCGCAGACCTTTCTCGCCAAGCAGTTTTTCGACCACACCACCGAACGCAAGTATCAGGCTTTGGTGTGGGGAAATTTTGAGGAAGACGAGGGCACGGTGACAGGCAACATCGCCCGCAGCGTGCAAGACCGCAAGGTAATGGCCGTCTTTCCCGATGCGAGCAAGGGCAAACACGCCGTCACCCACTATAAAGTGGTGGAACGTTTCGGCTATGTGAGTTTGATTGAATGTGTGCTCGAGACGGGGCGCACGCATCAAATCCGCTGCCATATGCGCTATATCAAGCATCCTCTTTTCAACGATGCCACTTATGGAGGCGACAAGATTCTGAAAGGCACCACCTTCACCAAATACAAGCAATTCGTGGAAAATTGTTTCGAACTTCTGCCTAGACAGGCCTTGCATGCCGCCACCTTAGGCTTCACGCATCCCGCCACAGGCAAACGTCTGCGTTTTGAAAGCGCCTTGCCGCAGGATATGGAACAGGTGCTCGAAAAATGGCGTGTTTACAGCAAAAACCGTGAATATCAGGCCGAACCCGAAGCCCTCACCCCCAAAGAACAGCGCGAAAGGGAAAAGCTTCTCAATCTCAAGAAATAATGGAAGACAGATTTATCGATTATAAAGGACACCAAGTGCATTACGGAGTTGCGGGAAACGCTGCGGAAGGCAAGCCCGTGGTGCTGCTGCATGGTTTCACCGAGGCGATTTTTGTGTGGGAACGGTTGAGCCGATGCCTCTCGGAAAGCGGTTTCTATGCGGTGGCGGTCGACCTTGCGGGACACGGCCAGACCGAGATGTTCGCGCACAGCCACACCATGGAACTGCAAGCCGAAATCGTGCAGGCGGTGATGCAGGCCGAGAAGA
>CAMWVZ010000178.1 GCA_947177845.1 uncultured Bacteroidales bacterium
TTGCGCACCGAGAAACCGAAATGACCTATCTCCTTGCCGGTTTCAAAATAATGGCCGTGTTCGTAGACCAGCAGCCCCGCCCGCTCGAGGTCGAATTTGCCGCTTTCGGCATCCATGTATTTCTTGTCGGCCAGCACGTTCACGATGTCGGCGATGAACGTGTGGTGCGAGCCCAAGGGCAGGCATTGGCGCACCTTGCATTCCAAGGTGAGGGGCGACTGCGCCAGAACAGGGGCCTTTATCGCAACCCCGGGAAGGGCTTTCAGCTTGCATTCCTTGAACTTATCGAAGTCCCTGCCCGATTTCACGCCGCACCAGTCGGTGGCCTTGGCCAAGGCGGAGGTGGTGAGGTTGATGCTGAATTCGCCGTATTTCTCTATCAATCCGTATGAATGGCGTTCGGGACGCACGGAAATGTAGCACATGGGCGGTTCGGTGCAGAGGATGCCCGTCCATGCCACGGTAATGAGGTTGTAGTCTTCCCGGCTTGCGCCGCACCCCACCAATACGGCGGGCAACGGATAGAGCATCGTGCCGGGCTTGAAACACTCCTTGGTCTTTAAGGTTTCTTCCATGATACGGATATTAGGATTATACGAGCGCGAACTTACATTATTTTTTTCTACATTTGCGTCGCTGAAATTGTCAGCACCTAAAAAAGAGAGTATAATGAAACGTAGCGTAAAATTAGGCATCCAAATCGCTTTGATTGTCGTGGCCGTTGTATTGGCCATCCTCATCTACCGCAGCATCATGCAACCGGTTAAGTTCCAGCAGGAAAAAGCCATCCGCACGGAACGTCTGGTGGAGAAGATGAAGAACATCCGCACCGTTCAACAAGCTTATAAAAAAGCCTTTAACTCTTATATCGCCACGCCCGACAGCCTCATCCTGTTCCTGCAAAACGGCGAGATTCCTTATGTGAAGATGATCGGTACCGTGCCCGACTCGCTCACCGAAGAAGAAGCGGTGAAACTGGGCATTGTGAGCCGTGAAACCTTCACCGACAACGCTTTCGCCATTCTTTTCCCTGAAGAAACCGACAAGGCCGCTTTCCTCGACAAACTGTTCAAGGTGCCTTTCAACAAGAGCGGCAAGACCATTACCATGGAGGCGGGTTTCATTACCAAGAGCGGCTATCAGGTGCCTGTGTTCGAAGCCCGTGTGCCTTTCGAGGATTTGCTTGAGAATATGGATGAACGCTTGGTGGTGAACGAAATCGCCGCCGCCGAGAAATACAACCGCTACCCCGGCATCAAGGTGGGCAGCATGACCGAAGCCATTACCGAGGGTAACTGGGAATAATCCTCGCGAAGATGAGGCAGGACATTCGTTGCGCCGAGCGCGTTATCAATCCCAATATCTCCAACTTCGAGGATTCCGAATTGCGGATTTGCGTGAACCTGCAACAGTTCGGAGTCCGCTTCGGGGTCTGCCGCGCCAGCGACCGCACCCCTCTGGCGCTCGCCAACTACGAATTCCGTCCCTCCGACCGCACGTTTTCCGAAAAAGTGGAGGATCTGTTGCGCGAGGAAAAGCTTTTAGACCCTTCTTTCCACTACGGACAGCGTATTTTCAGCGTGCAGGAGTCTAAGTCCACTCTCGTGCCGCAGAAACTCTACGAAGCCGAACACGGCAAAGGCTACCTCGAAGCCCTTTTCCAACTCAACGGCCGCGAATGCCTTACGTTGGAAAGCGAGGAAAACACCGTTTCGTATATACTCTCGGCTTTCAACGCCCAATATCTCAAGGCCGCGCAGACCATCTATTGGCGGGAAAGCAATTCCATAGGCTTTTGCAGCATATACAACTACTTGATAAACGAGGCGTTCCGTCTGCGGCGCACGTTCAAGCGCTTTCCCCTGCATGTGGTGCTCCACACCCGCGCAAGCGAATTCGACTTGGTGGTGGTGAACGACGGAGGCTTGCTGTTCATCAACACTTTCCCCTACCCCGATTTCGACAATCTGCTGTATTATTTTCTCTACGCCCTCAACAAACTGAAGTTGGACATGGGCTCGGTGGCGCTCTATCTGTGCGGCACCGCCGAACAAGACCATTTGCTGTCGAAATTGGAACGGCAGGTGTATAACGCCACCTATCTGCCCGCTCCCAACGAGGCGCGTTTTCCGCAAAAAATGCCCTACGACCGATATTTTTGTTGTCTGTAAAGTCTTGCAGGAATGCGTATTGTAAGTGGTGAATTAAAGGGTCGGAGGTTTCAGGCTCCCGACAATCTGCCCACGCGTCCCACCACCGACGCGGCCAAGGAGAGTCTTTTCAACATTCTCAACAATCATGTGGAATGGGACGAACTGCGGGTTTTGGACCTATTCGCCGGCATAGGCGGCATTTCGCTCGAGTTCGTGTCGCGGGGCGTCGAGACCGTGCACGCCGTCGACAGCCACAGCGGATGCACCCGCTTTATTAGCGAAACCGCCGCGAAATTCGGGGTGGAGAACCTGCAAGTTTTTAAACAAGACGCTTTCGACTATATAAAACGCTGTCGCTTTCAGTATAATATGATTTTCGCCGACCCTCCCTATCAGTTGCCCAACATCGCTTCCCTGCCCGACTTGGTGCTGGGTGCCGACTGTCTGGAGCCGGGGGGCATCTTTATCCTCGAACATGCGGCGGCCTACGATTTTCAGCAAGACCCTCGCTGCATCGAAGAACGCCGCTACGGGAAAGTGCATTTCAGTTTCTTCAAGAAAACA
>CAMWVZ010000179.1 GCA_947177845.1 uncultured Bacteroidales bacterium
GGCGGTTTCGCCGCCGTACCTTTGCATCCGGTATCGGTTCCGCAGAACGGGAAGATGCCGCGTCTGCACGGCGCGGAAGAATCTCGGACGGATGAAAAGGGAATCCGGTGAAAGTCCGGAACTATCCCCGTAGCTGTAAGTTTCATTATGAAACATACGGAAAACCACTGGGTAAAACCGGGAAGGGCGTATGTTGGGAAACAAGTCAGAAGACCTGCCGCATATCGAAATCAAATCCTGCGCTTCGGGTGAAAGGCGGCGGAGTGGCTTCGGCAATTTCCATTTTCCGGGCATATTCTCCTGTCTTTTTATTTTCCAAGCGGTAGGCTTCGCGTAATCAAGAATTCTGGCGGTTCACCCGTTGGATTTCACAAAAATATTATGCAGTTATGGAGCTTTTTATCATTAAGAGAGACGGAAAGAAAGAGCCCTTTTCGATTGACAAAGTAAAGAAAGCCATTTCGAAGGCGTTTCTTTCGGTGGGCAGTTTCGCCACGCAGGACGTGCTGGCCAATATCCTCAGCCGGGTAAGCATCATCAACGAAATGACGGTGGAGGAAATACAGAACCAGGTGGAAGTGGCGCTCATGGCGGAACGTTATTATGCGGTGGCCAAAGCCTATATGCTCTACCGTCAACAGCATATCGAAGACCGCGAGGTGCGCGACAAACTCAAGTTCCTGATTGATTACTGCGATGCCTCCAATGCCGCCACCGGCAGCAAGTATGATGCCAACGCCAATGTGGAGCACAAGAACATGGCCACGCTGATAGGGGAACTGCCTAAGTCGAATTTCATACGCCTCAACCGGCGCATGCTTACCGACCGCCTCAAGGATATGTACGGCAAGGAAGTGGCCGACCGCTATATCGATTTGCTCAACAATCACTATATCTACAAGAACGATGAAACGAGCCTAGCCAATTACTGCGCCAGCATCACCATGTATCCCTGGCTTACGGGCGGCACCATTTCGATAGGCGGCAATTCCAAGGCACCCACCAACCTCAAGTCTTTCTGCGGCGGTTTCGTGAATATGGTGTTCATGGTGTCGAGTATGCTCAGCGGAGCCTGCGCCACGCCCGAATTCCTGATGTACATGAACTATTTTATCGGGCTCGAATATGGGGAGGATTATTACCTGCACGCCGACAAGGTGGTGGATCTTTCCAAGAAACAACGCACCTTGGACAAGGTGATTACCGATTGCTTCGAACAGATTGTTTATTCCATCAACCAGCCCACGGGCGCGCGCAACTACCAGGCGGTGTTCTGGAATATTTCGTATTACGACCGTTATTATTTCGAGAGCCTGTTCGGCAATTTCTATTTTCCCGACGGCAGCCGTCCCTGCTGGGAATCGCTCAGTTGGTTGCAGAAGCGTTTCATGAAATGGTTCAATGCCGAACGCCTGCGCACCGTGCTTACTTTTCCGGTGGAAACCATGGCGCTCCTTACCGAGAATGGCGATGCCAAAGACACCGAATACGGCGACTTTACGGCGCAGATGTATGCCGAAGGCCATTCTTTCTTTACCTACATGAGCGACAACGCCGATTCCTTGAGCAGTTGCTGCCGCCTGCGCAACGAGATTCAGGACAACGGTTTCAGCTACACCTTGGGAGCCGGCGGTGTTTCCACGGGTTCCAAGAGCGTGTTGACGGTGAACTTGAACCGCTGCATCCAATATGCCGTGCGGCAGAATATGCCTTACCAGATGTTTCTGGAAGACATCGTGGAGTTCTGTCACAAGGTGCAGTTGGCCTATAACGAGAACCTCAAGTACATGTACGCCAAGGGTATGTTGCCCTTGTTCGACGCGGGCTACATCAACTTGGGCAGGCAGTATCTCACGATAGGGGTCAACGGCTTGGTGGAAGCCGCCGAGTTCCTGGGTATCGAAATCAGCGACAATCCGCGTTACGAGAAGTTCGTGCAGGATGTGCTGGGGCTTATCGAAGACTGCAACCGGCGATACCGCACCAAGGATGTGATGTTTAACTGCGAGATGATTCCGGCCGAGAACGTGGGTGTGAAACACGCCAAATGGGATAGGCAGGATGGTTATGTTGTGCCGAGGGATTGCTACAACAGTTATTTCTATGTTGTGGAAGACGACAAGCTCAACATTGTGGATAAATTCCGCCTGCATGGGCGTAAATACATCGAGCACCTTACCGGCGGCTCTGCCTTGCACATGAATCTGAACGAGCATCTGAGCCAGGAACAGTACCGACATCTGCTCCGGGTGGCGACCCAGGAGGGCTGCAATTATTTTACCTTCAATATTCCCAACACGGTTTGCAACGACTGCGGGCATATCGACAAGCGCAACCTCAAGGAATGCCCGGAATGCAAGAGCCGCAACCTCGATTATCTGACCCGTATCATCGGTTACATGAAGCGGGTGAGCAATTTCTCCCAAGCCCGGCAGAAGGAAGCCGCCAAACGCCATTATGCTACGGTTTGCCAGTTATGACATCGTTTTTCAGGAAATTCCCGGCGAGGTTACCTTGGCGGTGAACCTTTCCAACTGCCCCAATGTCTGCAAGGGATGCCACAGTCCGCATCTGAGGGAAGACATCGGGGAGGTGCTGGATGAGGAGGCGATTGCCGCTTTGTTGAAAGAATACGGCGCCTCCGTGAGTTGTTTCTG
>CAMWVZ010000180.1 GCA_947177845.1 uncultured Bacteroidales bacterium
GCCTGCGTCTTGGGCGGCGTGCGGTTGATTTCGTCGGCCAGCACCAAATGGGCGAACACGGGGCCTTTCAGGAATTTATACGTGCGGTCTTTGTCGAGGATTTCCGTACCCGTAATGTCGGAGGGCATGAGGTCGGGCGTGAACTGGATACGCGAGAAACTCAAATCCAGCGTCTTGGCCAAGGTCTGCACCAAGAGGGTCTTCGCCAAGCCCGGCACGCCTACCAAAAGCGCGTGTCCGCGACTGAAAACGGCGTTCAGAATCGAGTCGACCGCCGCTTCCTGCCCGATAATCCGCTTCCCGATTTCGGTCTTTATCTCCTTATATCGCGCGGCCAAAGCGTCCAAGGCCGCCGCTTCATCTACATACTCTTCCATCGGTAAATAAAATTGCAATCCTTAAAACGGCCCATAATCCGCACGTAGGTGTTCTCTATCTTGTTGCGCATCCAATCGCGCATGGTCCTCTCCTTGGCCGCATTCAAGGCCATTTCGTAAATCTTGTCGTAGTCGGTTTCCAAATCGGCGCGGTGGGGCGGAATGCGTTTTTTGACATAAAACATACGGAAAGCGGGCTGATTGTCTTGTGTTTGATAGGGAAGCGCACGCGTGTTCTGCCCTTCTTCCAAGTCCTGAATGGCCAGATAGACCATAGGGTCCAGTTCGTCGGCGGTGTACACGGGTTTGCGGGTCATCGGGTTGATGTAGATACCGTCGCCCTGCAAGCCCGCATCGTCCGAAAACAGGCCTACCGCCTCTTTCATCGTATATATGCCGTTCTCCACCCTGTCGGCCACCGAATCCAACTCCTTTTGCGCCCGCATCAAATCCAAATCCGAGGCTTCGGGACGAATCAGGATATGGCGCACATGCACCAGCTCGCCCTTGCGGTCGAGCACTTCCAGAATATGGAAGCCGAACTGCGTCTCGAAGATGGGCGAAAGTTCACCCACGGGCAGACTGAACGCCATCGACTCGAATTCACTCGCCCAGTCGCCCCGCGCGCCATAGCCCAAATCCCCGCCTTTGCGCGCCGAGCCGGGGTCTTGCGAATACAAGGCCGCCAACGACTGGAAACGTTCTCCCTTTTCGATGCGGGCGCGGATTTCCGAAAGCCGGTTCTTGGCCACTTCCTTTTCGCTGAGACTGATACGGGGATTTTTCGTGATATATTGCAGTTCGAAGGTAAGCGGCACCAAGGGGATGCTGTCTTTGGGCAAGGTGGCGAAGTAACGGCGCACCTCGCTGGGCGTAACCCGCACATCCTCCGTAATCTTTGCTTCCATGCGCATGGATATGATACCGGTGCGTATCATTTCGCGGTATTCTTCCTTAATCTGCATGATGGATTTGCCGTAGAACTCCTCCAGCTTCTCGCGGGAACCGATTTGGTCCACAAAATATTTGATACGCCCGTCGAGCTCGTTCTCCACTTCGGCCTCGCTCACCACGATACTGTCTTCGTCGGCCTGCAATTCGTAGAGCGCCGACACCATGAGAGACTCCACCGTCTCGCAACGTGTCTTCTCGTCCACCGTGCCTCCGCCCGCACGCACGTTCTCCAAGGCCCTTTCCACATCGGAATACTTCACCATTTTGGTGCCTATCACGGCCACCACCTCGTCTATCATGATGTGCTGCATCCCGCGGTCCTCCTTGGCTGTCCGCACGTCGGGAACCACTGCCGTATCTCCGTTCCTGCCGCGGTCCGGAGCCTGCGGAAGCCTCATCAGCGAAGAATCGACCACGGGCGCCACCCGTTCTTCGGTCCGTCCCTGCCGACGCTTGTTGCCCTGCGTCACGCTATCCTGCACCGTAGCTGCGGAAACAGGCAGCACGCCCCCCGCCAAAAAGAGGCCAAGTAAACTAATTATCAGTCTTCTCATCTTGCAAATCTCCGTAGTATTCCACCAATCCCGTACGCCGCGCCTCTTCCGTCAAATCCCGCTCCATTTGGTCCAAAAGGGCCTTCTTGCGCTGGTTGAGGATAATGCCCCGTATGCGCTCCTTCTCGAAGGAAAGGGGCGAGACCATATCGCGTATCTTGAAATCCAGAATGCTCACGTAATACATGTAGTTTCCCGCCTCCACCTCGATATTCCGATAGTTGCGCAGAAACTCCTCCTGATTGTAGGTCTTGACGGGCACTTCGCGCAAGAAGTCGTTGAAATAAATCCATTTCTCCCCGTCCAAGAAATAGTTGTCGGCATAACGGCGGCACAAATCCGCATATTCGTAGAGATTGTCCCCCTCTCCCAAGTTCTTGTCGAACAAGCCTTTCTTGAGAGCCTCCATTTTCTTCGCGTCCTTGGGCACCTTGACGAAACGCAGACGCACGATATTGCTTTTGAGCACGAACTGTTCCTTGTTCTTTTCGTAATAGGCGGCTATATCGCGGTCCTGCACGATAGTGTCGAGCAGCTGGCGGGTAATTTTTTCCTCGTAGCTGAACACCATCAGGGAGGCGCGATAGGCGTCCACCTTCCGTTCGATAAGCCGATAAGTGGCCTCGTCCAAATTGGCCTGCGCCTTTTGCAGAAGAACCTGCTCCAGCACCCAAGCCTCCACCTTTTTGCGTGCCATTTCCGCACTGTCGGCCAAAAGCGACTCCTGCGGCATCATCCGCTCCAAATC
>CAMWVZ010000181.1 GCA_947177845.1 uncultured Bacteroidales bacterium
AGCTTGTCTTACAGACTTGTAACGCAAAGCCCCGCGAATTTCGCGGGGCTTTTTTATTACTAATAGTAGTTGTCGAGATAGCTCTTGCTCTTTTCGTATTTGAGGCTTTGGAAGACGCTGCTCTTGACGCGGATGTGGAAATTCCATTCGGTGCGGTAGCCGAAGGGCACCCAGTAGAAGCCCATTTCCCAGCAATGCAAATCGCGGCCGAAGGTAATGGAGGTTACCGTAAATTTCTTGGCCTGAATGTCGAAGCCTGTGCCGAAGTTAATCGTGAACTTGTCGGTGAGCCTTACGTTGCCCGAGAGGGTAATGGTCTGTATCAAATCGTGTTGCAACTTGCCACCCTCATCCTGTATGTTGGGTGTGATGACATAGTTGAGGTTATAGCCGATATTGAGGTTCCAAGGCACCTTGAAGTCGATAGGCTGCTGGAAAATATCGGTGGGCGAATATAAATCGGAAGGGTAGTAGGGGTCGCTCGGCAGGTTCGACGTTTCGGCGGCGTTCTCCTTGGGACGCGCCTTGGGATTGAGGTTCCAGCCCAGCGACACAGCCATGTTGGTGCGCGAGAAACGAAGCCCTTTCTTTTTGTTGTTCACCCAAAAGAATTCGTTGTAGCGGCGGCCGTTGGCATCCACTTTATAAAAGTCGAAAGACGCGCCGGCATTGATGTTGAGCCGCTGGAAAAGCACGGTTCGCGCACTGAGCGTGAGAGGCGCCCAACGCAGGGAGTCGGCGGCGAGATTGTAGGAAGTGCTGATGGTGAGATTGTCTATCAGCTTCACCTTCTTTTCGTTGTTCACCGTGTCCTTGCGGTTGCGCACCTTCATCTCAAAGGAGTTCTTGAGCGAGAGGTTCAGGCTTCCCACCTGTCCCGCCGAAGGCCCGCCGTAGATGTTGTTGGCGAACTTGGAGTAGAGCACCGGAGTGCCGTTGGGGCCGATATAGGTGTCGTAGGTACCCCAAAAAGGCTTGCTGAAGTCGGGATGATAGGTAAAGCCCACCGAGGGAGTGAACACATGACGGAACGCCTTCACCGCGCCCCTGCGGAACTTGAAAAGCGCGTAGACATTAAAGTAAAAATTTGTGTTGTAGCTGAATTCGCGCGTGGACTTGAAGCCTTTGTTATATTGCGAAACCACTTTGCCCGTTTCTTTTCCAGTTTCGGGGTCGATGGATCGCTCGTAATGGAGCGAAGTGTTCTTGAGATACCAATACTCCTTATAGTCGAAACTGTTTGTCCAGTTGATGTATTTGAGCAGTTTTGCGGTATGAGCCAGACGGATGGTCTGCTGCATACCGTTCTGCATATCGTCGAGCGTCTGGCGTGTAAAGAGCGAGGTGTCGGCGGCACGGATACGGTTCTGCGCCACCATGCTGTAGTTGAAGCTGATGTTCTCGTACCAGCGCCGTTTGCCCACCGCCTTGCGCCGACGGAAAGGATAGAGTTGGTCTACCGAGAAACTCAGGCTCGGCAAACCTATGTTGAAGGCATGAGTACCGGTGTTGTAGTCGGCATTGGCATTCACCGCCAAGTGTAACTTGCGGGCAAAGTCGAGCGAGTAGGAGATGTTCGACGAAGTGGTGTTGGTGAGGTAGTCGGTGAGGTTGCCCGAATATTGGCTATAGGTGCTGTTGGTGAAGTTTACGTTGGCCGAAAAGCGGCTGTTGGGATGTGCTTTGGTGTCTTGGGAATGCGACCATTGAATTTTCAAACCCGTTTGGTGTGGCCGGTCGGGAATGCCGCGTTCACCTTGAAACGTCCACGTGTAGCCGAAATTCAGGTTGCCCGAGAACTTATAGCGCAAGGCATAGCGCAGGTTGGCACGCACCTCCCAGTTGCCGCTCGTATAGGCGTCGCCCTCGATGCCGAGGTCGAAGTAATCGCTTACATTCAGATAGAACCCCAAGCCCTTGAAGAAGAAGCCCGCCCGTTGCGTCTGCCCGAAAGAAGGGAAAATCAAGCCCGATTTCCGTTTCTTCATATCGGGCACAAGGGCGAAAGGAAGCACCAGCGGAGTAGGCACGTCCTCGATGAAGAGCATGGCCGAACCCATGGCGATTACTTTGTCGGGCACCACCTTGGCACGCCACGCCCGCAGGTCGAAATGCGGTTTTTCGAGGTCGCAGGAAGTGAAGCTTGCGTTTTTGACAAAGGTGACATCGTTTTCGTATTTCTTCACCACATTGCCGTGCACGTAGATTTCGCCCTGCTGGGTCATTACATCGCGGATTAATCCCTTTTTACTGCGGAAGTTATAACGTATCTCCTTGGCGTCGAAAGTATTGTCTTTGTCGGTGAAGTGCGGGATGCCGATTTCCATGCCGTCGGTGTCTATGGTGGGCTGAGCCAGCACCTCCGAGAGCGGCAGGTTGATTTCCATATAGTCGGATTCGAGCTTCATGCCCGAATAGTTCACCACACTTTGACTGAAAAGATGCGCCACGCGCGTCTTCATATCCACATAGATGGAGTCGACGGCAAAATACGAAAGGGAAGATTGCAGGGAATTTCCTTGTTTTATAGTTTCTTGCGGCGTGGCGGCACTGTCCACCGCGGAGAGGTCTTCGGGAAGCGTCCAAGAAAGGGAGTCCTCCGAGCCCAT
>CAMWVZ010000182.1 GCA_947177845.1 uncultured Bacteroidales bacterium
AGGAGTTCGCCGAGCCATAGGACAAGGGAGGTGGAGGCGATGATGAGGAGCCAGTTTTCCCAGCCGATGCGCACCACGTTGAACATTTCGCCGCCGAAATGCACAATGGCCAGCTGTCCCGCCAAAATAAGCAGCAACACAGGCAAAAAGCCGTCGCCCTTGCCGAAAAGTTGGTGAAAAGCCGAGCGCTTGCTCAAGAATGCCTTGGCGTTAAACATATTCCAAAATTGCAGCATCACGAAAAACGTGAAGAATATAGAGCGCTCTACGGGCGAAATGCCCTCCCTCTCGAGATGCAGCCCCTCGAAGCGGAAAAAGTCGCGGAAAAAGGCTCCAAACGAAAATTCGCGCAACGAAACCACTTCTTCGAACTTAAAATATTGCATCAAGCCGAAAAGCACTAAAAACAGCACGCACCCCACCCCGATAATCTGCCGCCGCATGGGTTTGATGAGGATATGCGCGTGAATGTCGCGGGGCTTGTCGTTCATCACGTCGGGATTGGGAGGAAGCGAAGCCAAGGCCATGGCGGCGAAGGTATCCATGATGAGATTGACCCAAAGCATCTGCGTTACCGTGAGCGGCTGTTCGGCATCCATCAACGCCCCCAGCATCACAATCAGACACGCCACCACATTCACCGTGAGCTGAAAGAGAATGAATCTCTGCACGTTCTGATAGAGAGAGCGTCCCCACATCACGGCCGACACAATGCTTCCGAAAGCGTTGTCGAGAATGGTGATGTCGCTCGCCTCCTTGGCCACCGAAGTGCCGTCGCCCATGGAAAGACCCACTTGGGCGGCGTTGAGGGCGGGCGCGTCGTTGGTGCCGTCGCCAGTAACGGCCACCACCTCTCCGTTTTTCTGCAAGGCCCTCACCAAACGTTCCTTATCCAACGGACGCGCCCGCGAAATAATCTTCAAATCGCCCACACGCTCCTGCAATTCCTCGTCGGAAAGGGCGGCGAACTCGGGCCCCGTGATGCGGTTTCTCTCGCCGTATTCCGGCTTCCACAAATGCACCTGACGGGCTATTTCGGTAGCCGTGGCCGTGGTATCGCCCGTCACCACCTTCACGTCTATGCCCGCTTGCAGGCACCGCAGAATGGCATCGGGCACATCCTGCCGCACAGGGTCGGAAATAGCCGCAAAACCCATGAAACGCAGCGTAATACCCGGTTTAATCCTCCCCTCCTCAAAACAAGAACCCTCGGAAAGAAGATCGGCCACGGCGAAACCCAACGTGCGCATGGCGCGGTTCTGATAGGAGAGCAAGCGTTCTTCGAGCTCGGGGCCGAGCAACCCATCCATTTCACAAAGCCCCGACACGATTTCGGGAGCCCCTTTCACATAGAGCAGACGCTTGCCGGGAAACAAAGCGGAACGCACCACGGTGGCCATATATTTGCGCTCGGTGGAAAAAGGCAACTGTTCCTCTATCGTCACATTGCCTCGCAGCGCCTCGTAATCCTCGCCCTGTTCGCGCAGCCACAGCAACAACGCCCCTTCGGTGGGATTGCCTATCACCTTGGGTTTAGACGCATCCGTATCGTCCAAAAAAGCCGTGGAATTGGCGGCCATGCCTTCTTTAAAAAGATTGGCAAGGAGGTCTTTTTCTTCGCTGAGCCATACCTCGCTCACCCGCATCTGATTTTGCGTGAGCGTTCCCGTCTTGTCGGTGCAGATGACCGTGCAGGCGCCCATAGTTTCGCAAGCGTGCATTTTCCGCACCAAATTGCGGTCTTCGAGCATACGCTTCATGCTCAACGCCAACGACAGCACCACACTCATGGGCAGACCCTCGGGCACCGTAACCACAATCACGGTGACGGCCACCATGAGCGTGTTGAGGATTTCGGCACCGAACTGCCACCACGTTTCGTAGCGGAATTCTCCGGGCGAGAGCAGAAGCATCGCCATACGCCCCGCAAGGATGATGCCCGCCACCCAATAGCTCACTTTGGTGATGAACCCGCTCAATTTCTCGAGTTGCAGGTTGAGCGGTGTCTGTATGTTGTTTTCGATTTGCGAACCGGTGTATACCTTGCCGTATTCGGTTTGGTCGCCCACGGCCTCCACCTGCATCACGCCCCGCCCTTCCATAACCGTGGAACCACGCAGCACCCTGTCGGTGGGATAGGTGGCTTCCTTGTCGAAATCTTCTTTCCGATGCGATTTATCCACAATAGGTTCGCCCGTAAGCATCGACTCGTTGACGCGCAAGGAGAGCGAATCCAAGAGAACGCCGTCGGCGGGAATTTCGTTGCCGGCTTCGAGCATCACCACATCGCCCACCACCACATCCTTGCGGAAAATCTCCTGCACGCGGCCGGAACGCATCACCTTTACCTGCACCTCGTCGTTTACCTGATTGAGTATGTCGAACTTGCGGTTGGCCCTGTTCTCGAAATAAAAGCCCACGCCCGTGGAAAGCATCACGGCCACGAAGATGCCTATCGGCTCAAAGAACACGCCCGCCCCTTCGCTGCCCGAGAAATACTGAAAGCACGACACGCCGAAAGAAAGCAGCATCGCCACAAGGAGAATGCGGATGATAGGGTCGCGGAACTTCTCCAAAAACAATTTCCAAGCCGGCGTTCTTGC
>CAMWVZ010000183.1 GCA_947177845.1 uncultured Bacteroidales bacterium
CACATTCGTTGTAGGTCTTGGCGTATTCCTTTTCGGGCACAATCTCAAAGAGTTTTCCGCCCGTATTCTCGGCAATCATTTCCGCCACGATATGCGTGTTTCCCTTGGTGATGTTGCCTACGCCGTAGTTCTCGCCCGTATGGGAGAAGAAAACCACCAACACTTTCTTTTCCGTTTTCATGTCCTGATTGTTTTTTGCTCCTGCATGGAAAGCGAAACCAAGAACGCTTGCCAGCAGCAGGGCTAATCTTACCATCTTCATTATATTAATATTTATTTCGACAATTCCAAATTATTGTAGTCTTGGTCCAAAACGGGCTCGAGCCAAACGTTTTCCGTCTTTTCGCCCGGAACGCTGAAAGCCAAGTGCGCGAACCACGAATCGGCCGCCGCCCCGTGCCAATGCTTTACGTTGGCAGGGATATGAATCACCGTGCCCGGCCGGATTTCCACCGCCGGCTTGCCCTCCTCCTGATACCAACCGCGGCCCGCCACGCCGATAAGCATCTGTCCGCCGCCTTTTTCGGCCTTGTGGATATGCCAGTTGTTGCGGCAACGCGGTTCAAACGTCACATTGGCCACCTCCACCTGTTCCGAAGAAAGAGGCGCCAGATAACTGTTGCCGATAAAGTACTTCGCATAAGCCGTATTGGGTTCACCCACCGGAAAAATCATTTCCCGTTGGAAGGCCGTCTTGGCATCCGTTGCCGTTTCCGCCTCGTTCCACACCTCCTTGGCCTGACGGAACGCCGCCCACGCCTTGGGCCAGCCCGCATAGAAGGCCACATGCGTCAGAATTTCGGCGATTTCGGTACGGGTGATGCCGTTCTTCTTGGCTTCCTGCAGATGATAGGTGAGCGAACCGTCCGTAATGCCCTGACTCACCAGTGCGGTAAGGGTAACGAGGCTGCGGTCGCGGAGGCTCAGCAGATGATTGCGGCTCCATACTTCCCCGAAGAGGATATCGTCGTTGAGATGCGCGAACTCGGGCGCGAACTCGCCGAGCGCGTCGCGTCCGGCGGTCTGGATGATTTTTTGTTGTGCCATGGCTTGCAATGCTATTGGAATAAGAATGATAAATGTGATGATTCGTTTCATGCCTATAAGGTTTTACGACAACAAAGATAAAAATCCGAAAGCAGGGAAACTAACCCCGATTTCGGGGAAACTAACCTTTTTTACCGCGATTTCCGTAATTTCGCCCACCCGTCGGCAGAACCGACGGAAAAGAAGGCACCCATTATTATGCAGAAAGTCAATCCTCAAACCATAGCCCCGAGCAGGCGCGAAAAAGTGATTTCCTTTTGCTGGCAGCATTTCCTGCTGTTGATTTCGCTGTTTATCATGACCCTCGGCGTGGCCGTGTGCGTGCGCTCCATGTTGGGCTCCAGCGTCATCAGCGTGTTGCCCTACGTGTTCGAGAGCGCGGGCAAACAAGGCCTGGTGCCGGCTCTCACGATAGGCCAATACACCTATATCATGAACTTTGTGCTGGTGTTCGGGCAGATTTTGGTGCTCCGCAAACGCTTCGAATGGGTACAGCTGTTTCAGTTGGTGATAGGATTCCTGTTCGGAACGCTCATCGACATCAGCATGTCGCTCACGGAGTGGCTCGTTCCCATTAGTCTGTGGCAAAAGGCCTTGGCGCAGGCGGTGGGTTGCACGGTGCTGGGCTTCGGCATCGCGCTCGAGGTGTGCTGCGGAAGTGTCACGATGCCCGGCGAGGGCTTTCCTGTGGCGGTGAGCCGTGTTACGGGCTTCGATTTCGCCAAGGTGAAGATTTGCGTGGATATTTCGCTCGTGCTGCTCGGCATCGCGGCCTGCTACGCCTTCTTCGGCGCGTGGCAGTGGCATATCATCGGCGTGGGAACGCTCTTCGCCATGTTCTACGTGGGCGCGGTGGTGCGCTTTGCCGGCAAGCATCTCGATTGGTTCCGCCTCCTCCTCTCCCATCGCCCCGGCTTCCGCCGCTCCATCTACGGCCTCGCCCGCTTCATTTATCGGAAGAACGACTGATTATGAACATAGAGGAATTTAGGGAATACTGTCTTTCGCTGCCGGGGGCGGAAGAAACGATGCCTTGGGCGCAGGGACGGAACGAGCAAGCCCGAGGACTTTTGGTGTTTTCGGTGGCAACCAAATGGTTCTGCGTGGTACACGTGGACGAATTCGATTTCTGCCTGTTGAAATGCCCGCCGGAACAGGTGGAAGACCTGCGCGAGCGATACGAGGGCGTGCGTCCGGGCTGGCACATGAACAAAAGGCATTGGAACAGCGTGTATTTCAACAGCGACGTATCCGATAAAGACCTCTTTGATTTGGTACGCCTGGCCTACGAAACCACCCTCTCCAAACTTCCCAAGAAACTGCGGGAGAGCATCGTAGCACAAGAATAGACGGCCTTATATCTGCACCTCTATCTTTTAATCTTTTTTCTCCCGTACATTCCGAAGTTTGAAACCGATACGTAACGCTTATTATCGTGTTGATAACTTTTTTGAAATGTGCTGTGACGTTGGCAAATATTTTATTATTATAACGCGCAGACGTAAAATATTGACAGAGAGGTGGCAAAAATTCAGCACACACCATCTCTCCTG
>CAMWVZ010000184.1 GCA_947177845.1 uncultured Bacteroidales bacterium
AAGGATTGCAGTTCCTGCAGGGCGGGGGCATCGACGTGGGAGGCCAGGGATTTCAAGTCGGTTTCGGCTTGGGCGAAGAGTTGGTTTACGGCTTCCTGACAGGCGTTGTGGGCGTTGGCCTTTTCGAAGAGGGCCTTTACCGCCGCTATCTTTTCGGTTTCGTTCTCTTTCGTGGTGGCGGTCGAAAACCATTGTTCCAGTTTCCGGCGGTCTTCCGCATCTAAGTTTTCTATCGCACGGATATAGAGATAGGTCTTTTTGTTCTCGCGTATGTCGCCGCCTATGCGCTTGCCGAATTTGGCTTCATCGGCATACAGATCCAACCAGTCGTCCTGCAATTGGAAGGCCAGGCCTATTTGATTGCCGTAGTTGTACAGACATTTTACATCCGATGCCGAAGCCCCGGCGCACAAAGCCCCGATTTCCAAAGAACCGGCAATCAGCACGGCGGTTTTGAGGCGAATCATTTCCATATACTCCGCCATGCTCACCGTGGTCTGCGTTTCAAAATTCATATCGTACTGCTGCCCCTCGCAGACTCCCAACGCCAAACGGTGAAAGGCGTCCAGCACGGCGGGCAGGCATTCCTGCGGTGCTTTGGCCACCAAGGAGGAAGCGGCGGCAAACATCGCATCACCCGAAAGGATAGCGGTGTTGGCGTTCCATTTTACATGAACGGTAGGCAGGCCGTGCCGCACGACGGCTTTATCCATCACATCGTCGTGTAGCAAAGTGAAGTTATGAAAGACCTCCAGCCCCACGGCGGGCATCAAGGCCTGGGAGCAGTCTTTGCCGAACAGCTGGCAGGCCATCAGCGCCAAAACGGGGCGTATGCGCTTGCCTCCTTGCCCCAAGGCATAGACGGCAGGCAGATAAAGGGCTTGCGGTTCGCCTTTCCAAAGAGACAGTTCCTGCAAGGTCTTTTCTACTTCCTGCCTGATTTGCGCGTAGTCTTTCATGATAACTTTCCTCCGCCGGTTTTATTAGGCCAATTCTTCGGCCAAGGTTTCCAGGCAGGCGCGGCTGTCGGCTTTCATCGATGACTTGATGGTCACCACCGTTTCGCAGAAGGTGATATCCTTCATCTCTTCCAATTTGGCGCGCATCAATTTGGCCGCGATGGGGCCCCATGAGCCGTTTTCCACCAAACCCACCTTGCGGTTGCGGAATCCTTTTATCTTCAATTTGTTCAAGAAATCTTCCATAAGCGGCATCATGCCTCCGTCGTAGGTAGGCGCGCAAAGCACCATGCGGTCGTAGCGGAAAGCACCTTCCACGGCTTCCGACTGAATATCCCGGCAGAGATTGTTCATCTCCACCTCCACGCCTTTTTCCTCCAGCGCTTTCGCCAAGAGCAAGGCCGCCTTTTCGGTATTGCCGTGCAGGGTGCAATAGGCGATGAACACGCCTTCGGTTTCGGGACGGTAGGCACTCCACGTGTCGTACAGTTCCAGATAGGGTTTCAAATCGCCCTTCAAAACGGGGCCGTGCAGAGGACAGATATAGGCGATGTCCAAGGCCGCGGCCTTTTTCAACACCGTCTGCACCTGCGTGCCGTATTTTCCGCAGATATTGAAATAGTAGCGTCTGGCCTCGCAAGCCCAGTCGTCGGTTTCCTTGCTCAAGGCACCGAATTTGCCGAAGCCGTCGGCCGAGAACAGAATCTTGTCGGTGGCATCGTAGCTCATCAGCACTTCCGGCCAATGCACCATCGAAGCGGCTATGAACTGGAGGGTATGACGCCCCAAATTCAGGGTGTCTCCCTCTTTCACCACCTGCACACGCCCGCTGAAATCAAAATCGTTGAACTGCGTGAGATAGGTTTCCGCCATTTTGGAGCAAACCACCTTGCAGGACGGGTATTTCTGCAACATCGCCGTTACGAGCGAGGCATGGTCGGGTTCGCAGTGGTGCACCACCAAATAGTCGGGGGTGCGGCCACCCAATGCATTCTCCAAGTTGCGCATCCACATTTCGCCCGTGCGGGGGTCGGAAGTGTCGGTCACGCATACCTTCTCATCCAAAATCACATAGGAGTTATATGCCATTCCGTCGGGTACGGCATATTGGTTCTCAAACAAATCCAAATCCAAATCATCGCAGCCGATATACTTTACATCGGGCGTTATTTCTGTGTATTTGCTCATGACAAGGGTTTTAAATCGTCGTAAAGATATAATTTTTCCTGCAGTTCCGCCCATTCGTCGGTCTTGCGGGCGGCGGTGCGTTTCAAGTCGTCGTATTTGTTGCAGTTTTCCACCGTGCACAGGGAGGCGTCCTCGATAAAGGCCTTGTCCATTTCGGCCAACTGCGCTTCCAGTTCGTGGATTTCGTTCTCCAGTTTCTCGATAGCGTTTTTCAGCTTGCGCAACTCGCGCTCCCGTTGCTTCTGTTGCTCGCGTTCCTGCGCCGCATTCGGCTTGGGCGTTGTCGTGGCCGGGTTCGCCGCCGGCGCCTTGGCTTGCGCTTTCGCCCCGTCGGTGGCGCGTTCCAATTCCTGCAACCTCTCCATTTGACGGTCTGCCAAGAAAGAGGACACATCGCCGATATGGGGTTTTACCTTGCCGTCTCTGAATTCGTAGGTCTTGGTGGTCAAGCC